>DASTAW010000062.1 GCA_035712365.1 Terriglobia bacterium | reverse complement strand
GATCGCAAACTGGAGCAGATTCACGCCCTGGCCGACCGACGCCTCAGCCCCAAAGCTCCAAATTCGTCTCAAAGCTCGGTTACATTTTAGATGGCGCGACATGTACAACCCAAAGTTACTTTCTTAAATGGCTTGATAGGGTAAGGCCAGTGGAACTAAAGCCACGCCTCATCGACAGGCATCAAACTCTTCAAGAGTTGCTGAGACGCCCACGCCAAGAAGCCGTGGAGCAAGCGCCCGGGAAGCGGCCAGAAATGCTTCAAGCCGCGGGACGTGGCGAATTTGCAGCGGTGTGCAGAGTCAGCATCTTGACGAATCTTCTGAGCGGCTCAGGCCAGGACGAAGCCCATGGGCCGTATGCATGCAAATGGCGTTCTGCGACCGTGTGGAGTTGACTTCTGGCGATCGTCTAGCCCCTCTGAGAAGCTCCGGTTCGTTTTAGGTTTGATTTTCAGGGTTTCTAATGTTTTCAATAAGATCGGTAGCTTCGTTTTCCGGTTCGTTCCGGTTCGTTTTTTCCACAGGCACGTGTTTTCAACAACTTCTCCGCTTCGTTTTAGGTTCGTTTCCGGTTCGTTTTTTGGCAATTTTCCTTTGTTTTCAATAACCTCTCCGGTTCGTTTTTCAAAAAACGTGTTTTTCTGTCCCATTTGTTATTTTTAGCCCCGGAAAACCCGACGCATGCAGGCACTGAAAGGAGACTACCATGCTAGGCCAGAAAAGTCAAGCAAAATCGGCCGCAATGTCGCTGCAAAGTGAGAAGTTCCGGTATGAGCAAAGTAGAAAGTTCCGCTCTAGGTGGTAGAACCTTGGGGGATAAGAAAAGAGGAACTGAGGTTGAGTCAACAGGATCGGGACCGGTTAGTCGTGTTCGAAGGGATCGAGCGAGGGCATTGGAGCCAGCGGGAAGGAGCAGCGCAGTTGGGGCTGAGCACGCGCTGGGTGAGGAAGCTGCTGGGGCGGCGGCAGGAGGGCGATGGAGGGATCGTGCACCGGCTGCGGGGACGAGTGTCGAACCGGCGGTTCACTGCGGCGCTCTGATTAGCCGTCATTGGCCGAGTCCGGAGCTGCGAGCGAGCCGCCGGCCGTGATTAATTAACCTGTCTGCCACCGCGAGCCGTTCGGCCTCCCAGCGCGGTAGCGCGATGGACAAGTCAAAGTCAGCCGCCTGCATGTCCTGCGCCAGCGCCACAGCGTCGCCCGAAGCTTTGGAAGTTCCGGCGGCGGTATGGGGTCGCACAACACACGCGCAGTCACCCAGGGTGGCAACACTGCCCCGGTACATGGCGGGGGTGCGTAGATCGTAGACCACTTGAATGAACGGTTCGGGCGTGGCGTGCACAAGGTGCGCGAGCACGGGGGGGAGGTATCCGTCCGCGCGCTCCCGGAGCGTGGCCAAATGACGTGGCTGCACAGCACCGGCCGGTACTGACGAACGATGCGAATGCCCGTCTCGGTCGCGCAGAATCTCCGGCAGGTCGCGGTCGCGATCGGTGTTCCAATACCAGACCCAGTTCAGCCGCCTGGCGCCCGGCTCCAACTCGCCCCGCTCGCCGGGGATCAGGTAGCTGAGCAGATGGAAGTCCGCGCCCTGAAAAAGCGTGAAGCGGCGAGCGAGCACCTCCACAACGTGCGCAGGTGCCTGCGACTCTGGAAACACGCCCCGCCAAGCCACGTAACCCGCGTAAACCGGCTGTACTTCTGGAAAAAGGTAGCGGCGCACTGTTGAACCCAAGCCGTCCGCGCCGATGACTAAATCTCCCTCGGCTCGCTCGCCGTTCGCGAACTTCACGACTGAACCTGCCGCGTTAGAGGAAAGACGGATGCACTGATAACCGTAGTGGTAACAATCCTCGGGGAAGGCAGCGCGGAGCTGGCTAAAGACTGCATCCCAGGACGTAAATGGCGTGGAATCGGGAAAATGCTGAATGACCCGGCCTTGCCGGTCGAGAAACTGGCGCTCCACACCCGGAATGCTGAGCGTAGCCGGTGCCGCAATGCCATGCGTGCTCATCCAGTCCAGCATCTCGTACTGCACGACGAGGCCACCGCCGCGCCCCCGTAAAGTCGTCGGTGACTGCTCGTAAATGTGGGCATCACATCCCAAGCATCGCAGTGCAATGCCTGCGGATAGCCCGGCGATCGAACCGCCGATGACGACTATTCTAAGGCGCTGTGGTTTTGGCACGGTGCGCTCTGAGGCGTAGCTGACAGGTATGCTGATCGCCGAAAGTGACGTTTATCCCGTTTCACCACTCTTCTGCTAGGTCTGCTTTCTCGGACTGTCCAGCAGTCCTACCCTTTGCGCGCCTCGCGGAAAGGCTGGCACCACTCTCAGTCAGTGACCAACGGTTTTCATGAGATACTCACGATAAAGGTGCGGAAAGCCCCGGCAAACAGTCCGAAACCCTTGCGGAAAGTGCGGTAGAGAACAACGGTCAGGTAAATCATGCCCGAAAGCAGCGCAACCACAACGGCGATGGTCACCACCGGGTGGGTGGCCGCGAGCCACGCTACCGAGGCGGCCAATGCCTCTTCGGCAAGGCTAAAGGCGGAGGTACTGAACGGTTCGGGGCTGGCTTCCAGCGGAGTGCGCAGGGCCGTCTTGATGCTGTGCGAGGAAAACGCCACTCCGCCGCCAAGCAGAGCGCCCAGCACCCGCCATTCTGTGGGGGCAGGACTGAGAGCGGCATAGGACAGCAGCGCGGCGGCAGGCGGACGGAGGAAGGTGTGGATGGCATTCCATACGCTGCCCACGTAAGGGATTTTATCAGCAAAGAATTCCAATGCGAAAAGCGCCAGCGCAAGGGCGATCACGATGGGATTAGCAAGAACAGCGAGCGATGCCGGCAGATGAATCACTCCGAAATGCTGGAGCAGGCCAAGCACCGCAATGGTTGCATAAAGCTTCAGGCCCGAAGCGTACGACATCCCCATCGCCAGGCCCAGAGCCGCCAGCATTGCAGGGGACATTCTTCACCTCACAAACCGCCGATTGAGGCCGAAGTCATCTTATCCGATCTTTTGGAGATGATCCAGAGCGCCGGGTGGCGCATACGTTCCGGGGTCTGGAATGTATGCGTAGCAGGGGGGTTGCCTCTACGTCAATTGATGTAGGGAAAGAAGGACCGCATACATCGCAAAAGGCGCGACGTATGCGCCACTCGCGACGCCGTTATAGATGGGGTACTGCAACTTAAGAGCTGCTTACTGCACCTTTTCAGGGAATGAAAAAACGGGGTCGATATCGACGGGCACGTCTCCGGTTTTGGCAAGAGCGGATTGGAGGGTTTGCGGCATGCTACCGTAACGCTTGAACCAGGCTTCGGCGCGGGCGCGGGCGCCGGTGGCTTCGATTTCCAGCAGCTCGCGGGCCAGCTTGGCCAGCGCGCCGGGCATGCGCAGATAATCGATGCGGTATTTTCCGTTCTGGTCGTTCCAGGTGATGGCCTTCTGCTCGCTCAGATAGTTGAACTCCATGATTTCCGCTTTGCCGTGCGCCTCGCCGACCCCATATCGCACCGTGCGGAAAATTCCGCCCACATAGGAAGCGTAACTCTCATCCAGTCCCGATTCCGGAAGCGCGTGACGGTCAACCAGCCACTTGAGCCCGTACATGCCGACCACGTCGGCCTTGGCTTCTTCAAGAGCTGAATAGATGGGGCCAATCGCCTCGGGAATTCTGACCTGCCTGTTCCCGACATGCGCGAACGCGGGACCGAGACCATGCGAAATTTCGTGCATCACCACCATGGCCATAAAACCATCGCCCGAGACCTGGGCCGCCTGGCCGGGCTCCATGAGATGCTTGACCAAGGGAAGAATCACGTAGTTCACACGGGCGTCCATGAAGTTCTTGAAGAAGATTTTCTTGGTGCCTTTGGTCTGGTGGATCCTGGGATCGTTCGGCAGGTTGTCCGCCACGGCCTGGTAGCCATGCCGCAGGTCTCCGGCGCGGAACGGCGAATCCACAACTTCCATCGGCGTCAGATGGCCGCTCAGCGAAGGCAAATCCGCTGACGGCAGCGGCAGGTCGCGCTGGATCATGGGAATGTACTTTTCGTAGAGCGCAAGCTTTTTGCTTTCGGCGTCATTCCGAATCAATACCGCTGCGCCGTAGGAGGTTTTGACCCCGAGCAGGCCGTCCAGGTAGGTTTCGTATGGGGCAAAGATCACGTCGATTTTCGGGTTCTTCAATTCAAGCCACAGAATGTCGCTCGGGTAGTAATTATCGTTCAGTAATGCGACGGCCCGCGCCGCCAGGAATTTTGCAAACATCTTATCGTCGGAAAGCTTTGCGGCCTCGCGCAGGTCCGCGGCAGCTTTTTCAAGAAACGGCTTGTAGGCCACGTTGTAGGGAACGGCGGCCAGGTCGCGGTCTTCGTGCTGGACAACGGTATAGGGACTGTAGATTTCGTTCTTTGCGGCATGATGTGATTTTATATAGCGATCGATCTCCGCCCGGGTCAACTTGGGCGGGTAAAGCCAGTGTCCCGGCGGCATGGGAGCTGTTCCCACAAATGGTTTGTTATCGTCCAGCAGGTCAAACCGGCTGCCATTAATCATCAGGAAGCGTCGCAGTTCCACGTCGGCCGGAGCATTACTGCCTTCCAGAGTCAGGTAAAGCTCAAGCGCCACAGGGTCGCTCTGTCGCCAGAAAATATTGTCCAGATAACGGCACGCATCCACGAGCTTGTCCACTACCTGGCGCTGAGTATCTGTCAAGCCTGATGAGTCGTACGGCATATCGACGCGGCGCCATTTGGCCAGGCGTGAGGGCAGATCAGGGGCCACAACCCCGAAACGGGCCGTCTTGCTGGCGCCGGGTTTGCCGCGTACGGTGCATGCCATAGAACACGCAATAAACAGAATGATAATGCCGACTGAGGTGCTTCGCCTCATTCTGCCTCCATCTGCGCGCGGGCGCCCGCGACGTTTCGTCCATTGGCAAAGCCGCGGAGAAACGAGCGTCATCAACGGCCCGTCCTGGCGTGGCGTCCCACGGAACGTTTGCAACGAGGCTTGGCGCCCGTCATTCCGATCCCGCAAAGCGGGAGAGGAATCTGCTTTTGGTCTGGCGCAGAAGCAGATTCCTCGGGCCGGAAGACCACCAACCCTCGGAATGACGGCGCAAGATGAACAATCACGCCGGACACTGCACTAGCGTTTCGCAAGATCGCTCCCAAGGTAATGGTCAAAAAAATCAGAAGCCGCATGATACGCGCGCAGCCAGGTGGAATGCAGAAGGAAATCGTGAATTTCGTCCGGAAACACGATCTGTTGTAACGTCACATGCTCCTGACGAAGCGCTTCCACCATGTGCACCATTTCCTTGAAAGGCACGGTTCGATCGTCGTCGCCCTGGATGAGCAGCACGGGCGACCGCCAGGTCTTGACATAAGCGAGCGGCGAAGACTCGAACGCCACGCGCATGGTTTCAGGCTGCCGCTGCTCGTAATAGGACGGCACCCAGTCTGGAATCTCAAAATTCCAGTTGTGTACGCCTGAGATATCAACTCCAGCAGCGAAAAGGTCGGAGGAGCGGGCCAGCGCGAGCGCCGTCAGATAGCCGCCCCATGACCCGCCCCAGATGCCAATCCGGTTGGGGTCAACATCATTCCGGCTGCGGAGATAGAGGCCGGCCCCTTCGACGTCGCTGAACTCGCTGGCGCCACTGGCCCCGTAATTGGGCGCCTCGCGGAAATCCAGGCCATAGCCGATGCCGCCGCGATAGTTGATGGAAAGCACAACATAACCACGGCTGACCAGAAACTGGTCGAGCGCGTACGCATTGCTGTAATAGCCCATGTAATGCCAGCCCAGCAGCATCTGCCGCTGCGAACCTCCGTGGACAAACACAACGGCTGGATGCCGTACGCCGTCATGGTCGTTTGCGGGCAGATATAATTGGGCGTGGATGCGAAGGCCGTCCGCGGCGGAAATCATCACGGGTTGCGGCGTCGCCATTTCGTGCGCCGGAAAATCGGCCGGAATGGCGTCCGGGGCAAGATCGCGGAGTTTGCCGGAAGGCTCGAGAACCGCAGGCCGCGCCGGAAGTTTCGCATCTGAGTGCAACAGGATGACGGCGTCACCCTGGTTTGCCACCACAGGCGACCACTCAATTCCATCACCGCGGGTCAAAGGCTCCGGATGGTCTCCTGTGACGAACTCCTTCCAGAGGTGCCGGCGGTCAACATCATTTTCATTGGAGTTAAAGACCAGCTCGCGACGGTCCGGCGTGAGCGTCACGTCCTCCACGATGTAGTCCCCCGAGGTCAGCAGCCGCGCCGCTCCTCCTTCGACCGGAACCGTATAAAGGTGCAGCCAGCCGTCGCGCTCCCACGGAAACACGAGAAGATTACCATCCGCCCAAAGCAACTGATGGGCGCCATGGACCCCGTGGAACACGCTGCCCGCACCTTCCTGCGCCTTCCAGATTTCCTTCCCGACGCCGCTTGCAACATCCGCAACCCGGATGGACCACGGGACGCCGGTGCGCGCGGGGCCAAAGATTCTCTCGTGCTCCGAGGCAGGAATCCGGATGAAGGCAATCTGTTTTCCGTCCGGCGACCAGACGGGATTCGAGTCAAGGTCAACGCTGGGGTCGAGATAATGGACGCTTTGTTGCGCGAAATCGTAAACGCCGATCAGCCAGTGGTCACCGCGGTTGCTCACAAAAGCGAGTTTCGTGCCGTCCGGCGACCAGCGCAGCGATCCTGTCGAGCCCTCTGCGTGAATGAGCTGCGCCGCCTTGCCCGCCGGATTGATGCTGACCAGCCACACCTGTCCCTTGCAAAGGAAGGCGACGCTCGTGCCTTTGGGTGAAACTGCGGGCGCGTAGCCTTCGCCCAGGAGTTGCGGAGCGTCACCAGTGAGCGGCATGAGCCATACGTTCTGCTCGACGCCTTGCGGTACGCTCGCGGGGTTCGGATAGGGCGCGCCCGCGTCTTCCAGGTCGCCGCCGCGCACATAGACAACGGCGGAAGCGTCCGGAAGCCAGGCGATATCTCCAACGTCCTGGCCGTCATCCCCGGAATAGCTGGTAAGCTGGCGCGCGGCAAAGTTGCTCCCATTGGGCTGCACTTCCGCCACCCAGATGTTGCGCGCTCCCGCGGCATTAAAAACCCACGCAGCTTTGGCGCCCGCGGGCGCCGCCGTTAGCTCGGCTGGAAACGGCACGCTCATCACCTGCTCGATCGTAAAAGGCCGCGGCCCGGCGGCGAGACAGACGGCCGGGACAAAGGTAAGGAAGAAAATCAACGAAACGCGCGTGCAGGTCAGTGTGGGCTTCATCATGGAGTTGTCGAGGTGTAACAGCTCGGTGAAAAGGCAACCTCGTTCGTCATTCCGAAGGGCCGCCGTTCTTATCGGCCTGAGGAACCTGCTTTATCTTCAGTACACAGATCAAAAGCAGATTCTTCTCCCGCTTTGCGGGACCAGAATGGCAGACGCAACCGTTGCGCCTTCCCGGACACATCAACTGAGGCGGCCCGGAAGAAATTGCCGCAAGAAGCGATAGGCCAGGATGAACCCGTCCTTGCGGGCCTGCGGAAATTCCGCAGCACCGTCACTCGGAGGCGCATCCCAGAACTTGTCTTCGTGCTCAACGGCTGCGCCGCCATTGAATCCAGTCTGAAGAAGCACGGTGAAAAAGCGAGGCCAGTCGATCAATCCCTGGCCGGGAATCCGATAGCGCCACCAGCCATCCCCACGAATTCCGACCTGCTGGAGGACCGGCTGAGTGATTTCCGTGTCTTTCAGATGGATGGCCAGCAGGCGGTCACGGATGTTCCACACGGCCACATAAGGATCGATGTATTGCCGGACCAGATGAGAGGGATCAAATTCCATCCCAAAGTGGTGGTCCGGAATCAGCTCAAACACTTTCTCCCAGGCCGCCGGGACGGTGGCGAAATTGATCGCCGTGGGATAATTCTCCCACCCCATTGAGACGTCGAGCTTCTGGCACACCGGGAGGAATTTGTCATGGAATACTTCCGCAAGCTCTTTCGCCTGCCGGTCAAAACTGGCCCCGGGAATTCCCCCGCTGAAGGCGCCCACGAATTTGCAGCCCAGTCGATGAGCAAACTCGAGGTAATGAATAAACTTCTCATTTGACGAGCGCCGCGCCGCGGGGTCAGGGTCAATGTGGTTGATGCCTTTTCCCTGTAGATCATAAAATCCTTCGACGCTGATGATCCGGCAGCCTGTTTCGCGGGAAGTCGCAAGAATCTGGTCGATCTGAGAGTCGCTCAGGTAAGGGTTGAATTCCTTCCCGGCCTTTACCACTACGCCTTCATATCCTGTTTCGGTCGCAAAGGCCAGCTTCTGACGCGAGTAATTGGTAATGAATGCAAGCTTGGGAAATTTGGTTGCGGGAGCAAGTGGAACATCGGCATGTTTCGATTCCTGGCTCTGCGCCCCAAGGGTCCCAGCCGCTCCCAGTGCCGCTGCAGACGCGCCCGCCGCTCTCATGAAGTCACGCCGTCCAACTCCTGATTTTCCCATGATGAAGCCCCCTTATAAATTGAAGGGTGAAGTATAGGCCAAGCACAATACAGGTAGCAACTGAAAACACCATGGACATTGATTTCCTGCGGCGCCGAACGTACGCGCTGGGAGCACAGCCAGCGATCGAGAGATGGTTGGTCCATCAAGCCAACCGGCCTTATTCTTCGAGAGAGACTTCGGCTGAGCGCCCTTCGTCCTGGGGCAGGGCCTCAGGAGGCGACGCCTCCTTCGACGGAAAGGGCATCACCATGCGGAGGAATGGAGGCGCTACAAGGGTGGTGACTATGCTCATCAGCAGAACGATGGAATAGACGGCTTCGGAAATGGTGTGCAGGGTCAAACCCACGCCCGCCACGATCAACCCGACTTCTCCCCGCGGTACCATCCCAATGCCAACGCGCAACTTGTCCTTGAAATTCATACCGAAGGCGCCAAACCCGCAGCCCACAAGCTTTCCGAGGATGGCCAGGATACAGATGATGGCGGCAAGGCCCAGGATGCTGGGCTTCGCAAGCGTCTCGACGTTCACCTGCACCCCGAGCATCACAAAAAAGAAAGGCGCCAGGAATTCGCTGAGCGGATGAGCGTTCTCTTGCAGCTTCCACCGCTCGCTGTGGTCGGCAAACGCCAGCCCGGACAGGAACGCTCCGACAATGGCGGCGATGCCGATGTAAACAGATGCGAGAGAGAGTCCCAGGCAGAGGATGATTGAAAGGATGAAAGCGGAATCGCGCGCGCGAAGTTTTTCGACCTGAGGCTGAAACCGGCCAATCAGCCGCGAGCCCAAAAACACGATCAGAAGCGTGAAGCCCACGGCCTCGGCGGCGACTGTGAGCAATTGGAGGTAATGGATTTCTCCGGTTGAAAGGCTGCTGACCACGGCAAGCACCAGCAAGCCCAGAATGTCATCCAACACGGCTGCTGCCAGAATCACGCGGGCCGCGCGGGTTGACAGGGCGCCCAAATCCCCCAAAACTCTGGCGGTAATGCCCACGCTGGTCGCCACCATTGCAGCGCCCACAAAAATCGACTCGACCGTCGTGTGGCCGGCAAACTTCATGTACAAGAGGCCCAGCACAAAAGGCAGGATGACGCCCAGGACCCCGACGGCGACAGCCGTCCAGCCCACTTCCAGAAGGTCGCTGGGCTTTGTTTCCAGGCCAACGGTGAAGAGCAGAAACACCGCTCCGATTTCAGCGATGCCCTGGTTCAGTTCGGTGAGATGGACCAGGTGGAGCAGCGACGGCCCCAGCAACACGCCTGCAATCAACTCGCCCAAAACTCCGGGCTGCCGGAGCCGCTCGGCGATTTCCGCCAGCAGCTTTCCTCCCGCATACATCAGGAAGAGCTCGAGCAATACCTGGCCCGGGTGTTCCATAACTTTAGTCGTTCCGTTGGACTGAATGCTGCGCCATTACTGAATAGGGAGTGACATGTCGAGAAGCCACAGTCCCATTTGTAATCGAAATCTCACGCGCAAATCAAACGGCAGGACACAGAGCGCGCGAGAATTCCTGCAGCGGTCTTTGCATCACCAGGCTGACAGCCGTCTCTGCACGCAGGACGCCGGCAGCAAGCAGCCTACTTTTTCGGTTGGGCGCCGCGGACGAAGACGGCTTTGCCGGGAGCAAATTCAATGCGCATGACGTGGTCTGGCAAAAGGAAGGGCTTGCTCAGGTCAACTTTGTACTCAGACTCAACGTAGGTGTGGACCAGAAAGTTGACCAGCCAGTCCGACAGCGCCGTACTGCCGATGTGCACATCCTTGATGGTAAGCGTGCCAGTGCCGTCTTTGCTCTCGAGCGCGCCCAACGCGGTCAGGCGCTGGGTGCCGTGGAAGATGGAAGCAAGCAGCCGGGCGGTCAACGGACTTTCAGATTGTTGTGAGGGCTTGAGCTGATCGAAATTGACGTTGGCCGCTCCATGGATGCCGTCAGGCTTGAAATGAAACTCCAGATCGTTGACGCCGGCTGGCAGAAACTCCGGGCGATCATACTTGACGAATGAATTCACTTCGTTGTCGGTGATCACGATCGGACTGTGTGGACCACGCTTCACCGGGCCTGTCGCGGAGAGTTCGATCAGCTTCGACTGGAAGGCGCTGGCTGCCGCCGTGGAGAGTCCGGCAGGGGCGCGCGCTTGTGACGTGGAGGCATCCGCCGCCAATCCCAGCACCCCCAGCAGTACACTGCAGACGGCCAGCGGCAGAATCACCGCCGGCGCCAGCCATTTGGGGGCCGTAAGCTTTCTGCGGGAAATCAGTCTCTGCAAAGAACTCCTCCTCAGGGCTGAGTCTGCGATATCTGGGTCGAGGGCATCATTTCAAGATTGCGGAGCGTGCCGCCAAAGTGAAGGTCCGCAATTCTGGACGCCGGTCCTGCGATGCCGGGATGGACAGGCGTCCACGGCTGATGGATACCGCGCAGGTCAGCCCGAACCAGCAATCGCGCGGACCCGTCGAACGAATAGCCCCCGTGAAGCTGGAATTCGGCGCCGTCGATGTCCACCAGAAAATCGTCAAGTGTCAACTGGCGATCCTGAACGTCGAGGTGCGCTGTGGCGCGCGGTATAACCAGGGCTTGTGGAGGCTCCTCAAGAGCTTCCATGCCGAAGCGGCGGGCCAAGGACCCGACGGGGTCGAAATCGCCGAGATTGACGCTCTCCAGTTGCACGGTGGCAACTCCTTTCAGGGTCCTGGCAAGTTGCGCGTGGGTCAAACCGCTGGCCTCAAAAGTTCCACCCGCAGAATAGTATCCGCGGACTGTCCGCACGGCCGGCGGGAGGTAAGGTCCCAATGGCCGGATACTGGCGCCGCGGATTCCAGCCTGGCCTGAAATCTGTACCGGGCTCCTGGACAGATCCAAGAGCGCGTTCCCCTCTCCGTGCCCGCCTCCCGCCTCAAATCGAACTCGCGAAACGCGAACCTTGCGGTCGTGAATATCAACGCTGGCCTGAAAATCGCGTAGCGACACGCCGCGATAAGTTATCAGTGGAGTGGAAAAGCGCCCGCGCGCGTCCATGCTGCCCGCCAGGTGAAAGGCCGGGCGGCGGCCGCCGATCAGCGCGCCGATGCCTGCAATTCTGTCAAGAAATGAAGGCGTATTCCGGTCACCGATTCCCTCGAACCATTGGCTGGCCTGCTCGATGCTCAGTTTGTCAGCCGTCAGGCTGAAATCCCACGGGGCAGGCGACCCGCGCTGATGCACCGCCCAGCCGGAGAAAACGCTGGTGCCCATCACCGCCAGGATCGGATTGATGATGATCTGCCTGCCGTAGACCTGAATGCGGGCCCGCGGAACGTTCAGCGGTCCGCTCAACCCTGGAATCACCAGCCGCGCGCTGCGAATACTGGCCTGTGCCGTGACGCTTGGCCGGGTCCAGGGCCACGCGCCGCCGGCAAGGCGAAGAGTGAACGATCCGATTCCCTCAGCCTCCATGGGACTTTTGCCAAGAATGCCCAGGGCGCGCCCAAAATGCACCAGCCTTCCCAGGTTCACCGCGCTGGAGGACAACGTCAACTGGTACCCAGGATGCACCACCGTCGGCCGCCCGGCGTGTTGGGGGGGGAAATGCCGCAAGCTCCCTTCAACAACAACGTCAACACCGGGAGCCAGCAAGACCCGCGCGGGCGACAGGCGGGCGCCCGATCCGGTGATGCGGAGGGCGACGTCCGACACCGGGAAGGTCCCTGAAGATGTGTCTAAGCGGACCTGGTGAGCATTGAGAAACCCGCCATACCGCTGTCCGTTCCAGGGGCCCTGCACTGAAACCATTCCATTGACGCGTCCGTTAACGTCCCAGGCAACCCGCTTGCCCAGGACCCGTGTACCCAGCCGCAACAGGTCTTCCATTCGAGAACGCTCGAAGGCCACGACTAAATCAAAGTCCGGCCGTGACGCGACGGTGGCGATTGAACCCTCCAGGTGGACCTGCGAATTCACGAAGGCCAGGTCCATGCTTTGGATGACAAGGTCTTCCTTGTCGCGGTCAAACTGGCCCCGGAAGCGAAGGTCGCAAGGCAAATCACTCGCCGACGGCAATTGTTCCCAGCGGTGAAGCTGGCTGAGATGTGCTTCACCCGTGTACTCGATCTGCCGAAGGCTCCCGCCCAGGTTGATGGTGCTGTTCAGCACCCCGTAGAGTTCGGGGTTCCTTCCGGTCAGGAGCGGGATCCAGTCGTAAAGCAACGCTCCCTGCATTCGGAGGGTGGCTTGAAGAGAATCCCGTGCGGCCCGCGCTGGTGACCAGTTGCCGTCCAGATCCACCAGCCCCGGCGTGGGGAATTCCAGGTCCGTGCGCACCGGCTCGCCCGCCATTCGGAAATCAAGCCGCTCGGAATCGTAGTCAAAATCCAGATGGGCGCCGGCGTTAATAACCGTAAAAGGCTTTTTGTTTTCGCCGATTTTGAAGTTCAGCCGCGCTCCCTCAATCTCGACCGACAGGTTCGAGGGCATCGGCGCGGGCGTGGCGTGGTCGCGCGACTGGGGCTTGATCCGGCTTCGCAAAAGCAGATCTTCGATGTTCCATTTGCCGGAAGAATTCCGGACAAGGTTGATGCTGGGGCTGGAAAGTTTGAGGGTGCCCAGGTAGACGTGCGAACTCCACAGACTTCGCCAACGAAGATCGCAATCAAGCCGGCCAACCCGCACGAATGGCTCCAGGCCAAAGGAGGGATCTTCGTCGATCACCACATTATCAACGGTGAATCCAAGCCGGGGAAAGAAGTGCAGTGCAATGTGGCCGAGAGCCACCTTCCTGCCGAGAGATCGTTCGAGGCCCGCCTTCAACAGGGGGCGATAGCGTCCGGCATTCAGAAAAAGCGGCGCCACCCACGCCGCCCCTATCAGCAGCGCCAGGGCGACCGCGGCATTTCGAAGATGTCGGCGCCTGGTTTGAGTCATCAGTGCACAAGCTTGAAGGTCCTGCTCCAGCGCGTCCGGCTGAAGAAATGGACGAACATGCTGCCGAACTGGCTGAGCCGGTCACTCAATGAGGTCTGCTCGTATTGGCCCGGGGGAGTTTCGTATGACCAGTAAATGACCAGCGGCCGGCCGGAAATGAGCGTGCGGGGGACAAAGCCCCAGAAACGACTGTCCCAACTCTCCTCCCGGTTGTCTCCCATGACAAAATACTGGTTCTGAGGAACAACCAACTGCCCGTCCTTGACATAGTTCTGAAATTCGGCCCGCCAGACCGAGGTCGCGCCTTCCATCTCATCCCAGGTAACCGGCGGAAAATCATCTCCTGGGCGCAGTTCATTGGGGTGGCTTTGGCGGACAAACGGTTCCGCGACCGCGGTTCCATTGACGAACACCTGCCGGTGGAAAACGCGGACGCTGTCGCCCGGAAGTCCGATGACCCTTTTCACAAAGTGTTCGCCTGGTTCCTGCGCGTCCTCTGAGCTGCCCGGATATTTGAATACCACAATGTCGCCGCGATGGATCTGGCGGTAAGGAAGCAGCCTTGCCAGGGCGCCGTGCGGATAAGCAAACGCGAACTTGTTCACCAGGAGATGGTCGCCGATCAAGAGCGTGTTCTCCATCGAGCCGGTCGGGATCTTGAACGCCTGGACCACGAAGGTGGTCCCAAAAATCGCGAGGACCACCGTTACAACCAGGGATTCAAACGTGTCGCGGAAAGACGATTTCTGGTAGGGTTCAGCCATCTGCCTCCACTTTTTCTGTGAGCATCGCCAACGCGCGTCTGGCGGCCTGCTGCTGGGCAGCCTTCTTGCTGGCGCCGCTGCCCCGCGCCACCACGCCGGCGCCTGTTTTCACTTCAACGGTAAAGGTCTTCTGGTGCTCCAGCCCTTCCTCTTCAACTACGCTGTAACGGGCAGGCCCCTGGCGCTCTGCCTGGAGACGTTCCTGCAGCGCGCCCTTATAATTGTTGGCAAACAGATCGTCAACCCGGGCGACGAGGTCCGCCGGGAGGACCACCCGCTCAATAACTCGCCTGGCTTCTTCAAAGCCGCCATCGCGATATACGGCGGCCAGCAGGGCCTCGAGCGCATCCACGAGGATGCCGGATTTGCGCCTGCCGCCGCTCCGTTCCTCCGACTGGCCCAACCTTAAGTATTCACCCAGGCCGAGCTCGAGCGCAATGCCGCTGAGGTAATTGGCGGCCACAAGGCTGGAGCGCGCCAGAGAAAGCTTCCCTTCGTCGTATTCGGGAAAAGCTTCCAGCAGCCGCAAGGTAACCGCGAAGCTCAAGACGGCGTCGCCCAGAAACTCCATCAGTTCATTGTAGCGAGTTGGACGGGAGACTTCCTGGGCATATGAGGAATGGGTGAGCGCTTCGACCAGCAGGTCACGGTCGCGGAACTTGTAACCGATCCGCTTTTCCAGCCTGTTGAAGGAAGGTCGCGCCATGCTTTGGTGATGCACTACGGCCAGTCCGGGCCTCCGGCGCGGGCCGGAAGGTCGCGCCAGATCGGATTTTTTCCGGACCGGCTGGCTCAAATCCCGGCCTAGGGTTTTGCGGCGGCCTTGGGCTGGGAGCTTTCAGCGTTCTTCAATTCCTGGACCTGCTGGTTGGCAAGCTGCTCGATGACCGTTCCCGGAGCCAACTGCCCGGCCTTGGAGAAAGCTGCAACCGCGTCGCTGAGTTTGTTTTCACCCCGGTAAACTTCCCCCAGCCGGTAGTAATCCGAAGGATTCGGAGTATCCGACTTGGCGATGGCGGACTTGTAGCTCTCCTCCGCCTTGGCCAGCTCAGATTGGTCCAGTCCCTGCAGGGCCATCCTCGAACGTTCCAGGTGGACCATGCCAATGGACGCATACGCCCCGGATGCAATCTGGTCCTTCCGTTTCTGATAAGCGTCGTCAGATTCCTTGGACTGCTTTGGAAGCTGATCGATTTCCTGCAGCGCCTTCTGCGCGTAATCCGCGGCCGTCCCCAGCCTCTTTTCCTTTTCGGCATCGCTGACGCTGTTGAGCATCTGCGGCTGTGGGAGGACGCCCGAAACCATCAGCAGGCTGATGAGGTTATTGGGATCAAGATCCAGGCTCTTTTCGCCGTACTTGATCACATTCCCCGCATCGTTTTTCTGCTGATAAGCGCTCGCCTCGAGAGCGTACACATAGGTGAGGAGAGGGCTCTTTGGGTACTTCGCGGCGAAGTCGTCAGAGGATTTGATGATGGTCTCAGCGTCGGTCGAACCCTTGAGCTTGTTGTAAGCCTCGGCCTCCTCCGGGCTCACCTCGGCGTTTCCGACCTTGGACTTGCGCGCGGCGCGCATTGCGGGAGTGAATTGTTTTGCGTAGGTGAGGAACTGGTCGTCGGCGCCGGCTTTGGTGACTTTCTTCTCGATGTCGGGCGTAAATTCAAAGTCGAGTCCTCGGGCATGGACCTCATCCGCCGCCTTCTTCAATTCCTTCTTGTTGTGTTTAACAAGCTTGATCAATTCGTCTTCGGTGAGCGGCGCCTGCACCGGCGCAGAGGCCTTTGCAGGTTGCTGTTCCTGCTGCTGGGCCGCGTGGGCCGGGCGCACGCTCATCAGAACGCTTCCGGCCAGAGTCAGGGTCCAAACTGTTCCAAGGCTGACCGCCTTTTTTGTCCAGGACATAGTTCACTCCCACATTCAATTAGACGCTATTAGGCCCAGCGTACTAGAAGCTTTATTCCATGTCAACCGAGAGAGAGTGTCATTTCCGGCGGTGGCGGCAGCCCAGGATAGAAACACCATGCCCATGGCCGGCCGTTCCCACCTGCCCGAAATCCGCCGATTAATTGCCGCCTCGACGTTCCGAAGTTGAGTCACAACGCTTCCGCCATTACAATGGCACAATATGCAAACACGGAAACTCTTCGGCACAGACGGCATGCGGGGCAAAGCCGGGCACTATCCGCTTGACCATGAAACGGTGTTCAAGTTCGGGAAGGCGATTGGCGGGCTGATCGAGAAGATGAACGGCGCCGGCCAGCCTCAGGCGGTCCTTGGAGAAGACACACGCGAATCGGGCCGCCAGATTTCCCGCAACCTGGCCGCCGGGATCAGATCGACAGGGACCCGGCTGTTCTATGCCGGCGTCATCACTACGCCCGGTGTCGCTTTTCTCACGCGCCATCACGGATTCACCGCCGGCGTCATGGTTTCGGCCTCCCATAATCCCTATTACGACAATGGCATCAAGGTCTTCTCCAATTCCGGGCTTAAGCTTTCGGACTCTCAGGAACTGGAAATCGAACAGGCCATCGAACGCGATCGATCGACAAACGGCCAGCATCCGCAGGAAGACCTCTCGCCAGAGCCGGAATTCCTGCAAGAGTATGTCGCCTATCTTCGCGGCATCCTCCCTGCCGATCTGCCTTTGCCGAAAGGGCCGCTGGTGGTGGATTGCGCCAATGGCTCAGCGTCTCGTGTGGTTCCCCTGCTCCTCAAGGAAACTGGGATACAGGCCCGCATCCTCAACGCCGCGCCCGATGGCCGCAACATTAATCTCGACTGCGGCTCGCTTTTTCCGGCTTCCATGGCCCGCGAAACTCGGGCCGCAGGCGCCAGCCTCGGTGTTGCCTTTGACGGCGATGCCGACCGGGCGATCTTCGCCACCAGCGACGGCCGCCTCACCGACGGAGACCACATCCTCTATGCCGCGGCGCCCTGGTACGACCGCCTTCAGAAATTGAATGGCCACACCGTCGTCGGCACGCTGATGACGAACCTCGCGCTCGAGCACGCGCTGGCTCGATGCGGCATCGGGCTCAAGCGGGCGGCGGTCGGAGACCGGTACGTGCTGGAAGAAATGCTCCGCTCAGGGTACAATCTAGGCGGCGAACCCTCCGGCCACATCATCTTCGCGGACCTGTCGCTCGCCGGCGACGGCATCATCACTCTGCTCCAGATGCTGCGCATCCTCGGCGAGACTGGAGCATCGTTCACCGAGGCCGTGAGCGGATTGCAGCAGTACCCGCAGGTCATTCGCAACATTCCGGTCCGGGAAAAGCCGCCCCTTGAATCCATCCCTGAGGTGGCCCGGACCCTCGAGGCCTGCGCCCGCGAGCTTGGAGATTCCGGGCGGATCGTGGTCCGCTATTCAGGGACTGAGCCGCTGGCTCGCGTGATGGTGGAAGCACAGGACGAATCCGCGGTTGAGCATCACGCAGCGCGCATCACAAGGGCCATCGAAGCAGCCATCGGCGCGGCAACAGAGACCCAGGCGCACTGACACGCAAGGGGCAACTCGCTGCTTCGAATGAACATCGCACCACCGGGATCCAGACCATCGGGCGAGGAGGTTGCAAACATGGCCTACTCTGCTTACTCCAGGCTTTTTCTACCCGCGTTCCTGTTACTGGCGCTCTCTCAACCGCTGGCAGCCCAAAACGCCACCGAGACCGGCAAACCACCGCTGCCGGACGCAACCGTAACCGTTCCGGCGGAGACGCATATTCCTGTGAGTCTCGAAAATGCCATTAACTCGAAAACCGCCTATGCAGGCCAGTCGATCTACTGCCGGACCATCTTCCCTATCACCGTTGACAACCAGATCGTGATTCCTGTGGGCAGCTACGTCAGGGGAGAAGTTACCCAGGTGGTTAAGCCCGGCCGGATTCGCGGCAAAGCCAAGCTGGGCATCCGGTTCGATTCCCTCACGCTTCCCAACGGTGTGACCCAGCCCCTCCGCGCCTCGCTCTCTTCATTCGCAGGAAGCGGACAGGAAGGCTTCAACCGCAAAGAGGGCAAGGTCGAAGGCCAGTCCACCAAGGGCCAGGACGCAGGCAAAGTGGCACAGACCACCATCACCGGCGCTGAAGTCGGCTCCATCGCGGGAATTTCGGGCGGCCATACGCTCAGAGGGCTGGGCATTGGAAGCGCCGCAGGCGCCGCAGCCGGCGCCATCTGGGTGATGGCCGGGCGCGGCAAGCAGATATACCTTCCGCCAGGGACCAGCCTGGAACTTCAATTGGGCGCCCCGCTGCAATTTGCGCAGGGGCAACTCGACTTCAGCGGCGACCCGCCGCCCGCCCCGGCTGCTCAGCCTCAGCAGCCGGAGCAGAATAGACGCGTGCGCATCCGACGCCGCTTCCCGATGGGGCCCGGAATTTTCCGCCCGTTTTAACCGCGCGCATTCCAGTGCCTGGCCGCTCTAGGGTTGAGTTCTATCAAGAGGGACGACGGTCACACGCGCTTCCAATTGCCAACGCAGCAGGCGATTCCACACGGCTGCAAAGCCGTTACATAAAGACCAGCGACTGCCCGGTGATTTCAAACCTTTTCCGGCAACGCGGGTTTTGGCATTGGACAAAGTCATCGCGCCGCAGCATGTACGATCTGATTTTCTGGAACTTCGCCCGGTCGCGATCATCGGCGTTTCCCCGCAAGGTTTTCTTCTTGGTGCGTTCAATCCAGCGGACCTGGTAAGTGGCCGCCTGGCGGCAGAAATGGCAGGAAAGATTGGCAGCTTTCGAAACTTCTTTTTCGTCGAAAAATTCTCGCTCTTCCATAATCTGCACATTCTAGCTTGAATCCGGCAAGCCTTGCAGAAAGTTTTCGGTTGGGTCCGGCCCAAGGCCAGCTTGCCAGTCCATCGCAAAAACAGGCCTGCTTCCCCAAAGCCTGCCGGCCTTCAACTCTGTTCGAAACGGGCAAAGATCCTTTACTTCGGAGGAGGCAGCGACTTCAGATAGGCCACCACCGCTTCCGCATCGTGCTTCGATAGGCGGAACGCAGGCATCGGCGGAGCAGGAGGTTTGTTGCTACGGTTGAGACCTGTGGTCAAAAATCGGACAGCCTCGCTTTCCGTCCAGCCCGCCAGTCCCGCGATCGGCGGCGCCACGGACACCCAGCCTGGCACCGGATGAGTGGGCTGAAAGTCAAGCGGCGTCCCCTGCAATTCGCGCCCTGCAATCACCTCGCCCCGTTGATTGTGCGGCGAGTGACAGTCTGTGCAACCTGCCACACGGGTGGTGAGATATTTTCCGTGCGCGATCAGCTTCGTCCGATTCGACACCGGCCCTCCCTGCGCGGCAGCTACCGACGCCGCCCATAGCAACGCACCGCATAGTGCAAAAAATCTCGACATGCTCTTCCCTCCCCTTCGGAACAACAGCCGTCCTAAAGTAGCGCGACCTCTGCCGTTCGGCAAGAGGATTAGTCATCCCTGCTGCTGCAGAAATTCCGGTCCCAGCCAGAGCAACGCGACGGCATCAATCAAAAAATGTGCAGTCATTGATGGATAAAGCGAACCCGTCTCCACCATCGGCCAGGCCAGCAGCGCGCCCAGCAAACCCGCCCGAACCATTCCGTTCAGGCCCTGGTAAAAATGCGCCAGGCCAAAGGCCGCTGATGAAATCACCACGCCCCACACAGCCGAATGGAACCAGGCCGTCACCTCCACCAGCAGAAACCCGCGGTAAAGAAACTCTTCGCACAGGCCCGCCGTAGGCGCCAGCCCCAGAACGGCCCACAGCTTTTCGCGGCCGGTCTGCGGCAGCAAGAGCTGCACCATCTCGGATTCTTCTGGCCACCAGCCGCGCTGCTCGAGCAGCAGGACAAGCCCCAGCCCGGCCACCGATATCAGCACCAGCGCGGCAGTCCATTTGAAGAATTCCGATTCCGCCAGGACAGCCAGCCCTGCCGATTGCCATCCGGGCCCGGCCACATAAACCACCAGCGCCCCGATTCCCGCCAGGGCCCACTGCGAAACCACCGCAGAAAAATAGATGGCCGTTTTGGGAATTCCCCGCACCTGCTCCGGCCGCGCGCTGCGCCAGGAAAGCAGAGGAACACCGGCAATGAGGAACACCGAAAATGCGATGCGGAGCGCGCCTGGGAACATCAGCTTCCTTCATCAAGTTGACTGGTGTGCGAGTGGGCCAGTGTCTCATTCGCCGGGCGGCGCGTCAACCCGTTCAGCGCCTTTGAGGACAAATCTTCGGGCCAACGGACAACAAGTTAGGACGGTTCGTGTGTAGACATATGGTCCGCCGACAGGAGGATTGGGGACCGGGCTACCGCTAATTGTTTTTCCTGCTTTTTTCGTACTGTTTTTCCTGAGATTTTTGTTCGGCTTCTGAGGGAACACCTAAGTCGCGGCGCAGCGCATCGGAGATCAGGCTCCGGTCATAGGGGTCCTGAGTCATCTGTCCACCACGCTTGAACTTATACTGGGTGCCGTAGATCTGGGGCTGATTGATCGATTGCAGATAGCGGTCGAGTGTTGCGGCGGCTATCCAGATGGCGTTCCCATCGCCACGTGCGACGGCGACCATGGCCAGAGTATGAGCCAGCAGGCAATCTTCCGGTGTGCCGCCGTGTTGAAATATAAAAGCCGCCCTCTCGAAATCCTTTCCGCTGCGTAGCTTCCCCTCCGCAAGAAGCTGGCGCACGGTTTCGCGGCGCGCCGCGTCTCTTTTGTTAACTACCGACCAGTCAATTCCCGCGAAACCAGCCCGGCGGTCTTTCTGGTCCGCCTCGAAAATCCTCTGCATCTCCGCATTGGAAACTTTGGTCTCGTCCAGATAATAAGTACGAGCACTGTCCCAATCAGTGGCAACAATCACGGCTCCTTTTTCTTTGATCACCGGCCAGGACTCGAAAGTGGGAATATCGATGGTAAGCGTGGCATGACCCGATGAACTCAGGCAGAGCCGGAACTTGTCCTGATCGTTCTTGTCGGCGGGGTTTTGAGTTGTGAACGCGAGGCAATTCCCCGTGATAATGCTTCCGACGATGGGGTACTGGACAGTGGGGCCTTTGATGTCTGAGATGAAATTGCCCATTCCGGTAAAATTGAAATGGGTGGGGCGAGCTAGCCAACCATCGAGCCCGTTCGCACGCGTCGTTGCCGGTTTAAGAGTAACCACAATCAGGGCACGGTTTCCAAGCCTCACTACCCAATTCCCGGCAAAATCAGACGTTGTCTCGGCGAGGCCGGCGGCGGAAATGGTGGCCGCCACTAGCAGAAAACATAAAAGTTTTAAGGAAATGAAGCGATTCATGGCCCTCATTCTAGTTGGGTGAAGACTTCAGCGCAACGCGTTTGGCGTGTCATAGCGGCGGCGGATGAAATTCAAAATGCAAACTGATTACCCGCGCAGCAGGTAGGAGCCGAGGACGGCGCCGCAGCGGTCGCGGAAGACTTCGACGGGAATGTTCGAGGAATCCATCAGCCACTGCAGGCAGTAGCCGTCAACCAGCGCGCGGATGGTGGCGGCGGCGTCTTCTGGGCGGACACGGCGAAATTCCTGCAGCTTGATGCCCTCGATGATGATCTGGGCGTCGCGCTTGCGGCACCGGACGTAGAAATCGTGAAAGAGCTGGCGGAAGCGCTCCTCGCGGGCGCCGAGGGTGACGAAATCAAACAGCACCAGGTAGAGTTTGCGATTGACTTCGGCGCTGTGGAAAAGCAATTCGAGTTCCGCCGCCAGGCGCTCGCGGGGAGACTCCTGGCTGGTGGCCACCTGGTCGAGACTGCGGGTGAGTTCACCGAGCAGCCAGTCGAGCACAGCGTAAATAAGGTCTTCCTTGCTGCGGAAATAGTGGAGCGCTCCTCCTTTGCTGGAATTGGCGCGCGCCACAACCGAGTCGATGGTGGTTGCGGGGAGGCCCTTGTCAAGAATTTCGGCATAGCCGGCCTTGATCAGAGCTTCGCGGCGCCGTGCGGTCAGCTCAGGATCAACTCGGCGGGGGCTCATGGCGGTCCTTTCCCAGCTCAAAGGGAAGCTTATAGAATGTAAGATATACTGAATTGGGCGTCAATGCTTCGGGAAATTTATTCACGCCAGGGGCGCACAGCAATTATGAATTTTGAATTATGAATTGCTGAAAAACCTGCGGGGAGATCCGGTTGCAGGCCCGTGGCTGGCGCAGACGTTGGTTTTCAATGTCTGCGATCAGCGAAGCTGACGGGCCAGGCTGGCGGGTGTGACGACCGAGTTGCGGCGGATCACCTTGGCGATTGCAGCGGACTGGGGAATCAGTTTCAAGCAGAACCTCTCGCTCCGCGAGACCGCAGACACTACAAGGCAAGCGTCTGCGCCAGCCGTGATTATCAATCTTATGGAAGGCAATCTTTTTGGGCTCGACAGAACGGAACTTGAACAACTGGCGTTGGAGTGTGGCCAGGCGCGCTTCCGCGGCAAGCAGTTGTTTCGCAATCTTTATGCGCGGCGCTCGCGCGATCTGGACGCTTTCACTGACATACCCTCTGCTTTCAGGCAAGAGCTGACGACGCGCTATCGCGTGGAATGGCCTGAAATCAAGGCGCGGGTAGCATCGCGCGATGGCGCGGTGCGCTACCTGTTCAGGCTCCATGACGGTGAGAGCATTGAAACCGTTTACATGCCGCTGGAAAACCGCGTGACGCTGTGCCTTTCAAGCCAGGTGGGCTGCGCGGTGGGCTGCCGCTTCTGCTTCACGGCGCTGCTGGGAGCCCGGCGCAACCTGACGGTTGGTGAAATCGTGGGGCAGGCAGTTGCCGTGCTCGAAGCGCAGCAGACGCCGGCGGAGACTCCAGTCAACCTGGTTTTCATGGGCATGGGCGAGCCGATGCTGAACCTGGACGCGGTGATGAAAGCGGTCAGGATTTTTTCCGACTCCAACGGAATGGCGCTGGCGCTGCGGCGCATGACGGTCTCCACCGCCGGCGTCATCCCGCAGATCCGCAAGTTTGCCGAGGAACCCTCGCGGCCCAGGCTGGCCGTCTCTCTGAACGCCTCGAGCGACGAGCAGCGGACGGAACTGATGCCCCTGAACCGTAAGTATCCGCTGAATGAACTGCTCGAGATCTGCCGCGAGCTGCCACTGGGGCCGCGGGAGTACGTGACGTTTGAGTACGTTCTGCTCGACGGCATCAACGATTCCGACGATGACGCCCGGCGCGTGGCGGCGCTGGTGCGCGGCATCCGGTGCAAGCTGAACCTGATTCCCTTCAATAGCGGAGCGGAACTGCCCTATCGACCTTCTCCATTGGAGCGCGTGCTGGCTTTCCAGGACGTGCTTCGCAACCACCAGGCGCCAGCTTACATCCGCATTTCACGCGGCCAGGACGTGATGGCGGCCTGCGGCCAGCTTCGGCTGGGCGCGATGAAGCAGGCGGCGGTTGAGGCGATCCTGCCCCAACCACTGGCATGAGCTTGTTCAGCTACTCCCTCAGCCGCGTCATCCTGAGCGAAGCGAAGGATCTGCTTTATAGTCGCTGAAGTGACGCACAGCAGATGCTTCTCCCGCTTCGCGGGATCAGCATGACGGGTGGTCTCTTTGAACGGCTACGAAGCCTCAGGCCGCATTCCAATCACGGCCATCATCCGCCCCGCCAGGGCACCTTCTTTGCGAAACGAATAGAACAGGTCCGTGCGGCAGGCAGTGCAGTAATCCGCCACGAAAATCTGGCTGCGCGGAATGCCTGCGTGTTCCAGTTGATAGCGGACCGCCGCGGCGAGGTCCAGATGAATTTTTGTTAGAGCGTCCTCCGCCTGGTGTCCCGGCGGCGCCTGGAGCGTGAACAGCGTCTGGTAGCGCAAAGCCATCCGCAACTCCTCGCCCGTGGCGGCAACTTTATGGAAGAATTTCTCGCCAGCCGGGAATGCCCCGCAGAAAGCGTCTGCGACTTCAGGACCCACGTCGTAACAGCACCTGCGGATGGAGGGACCCACCGCCGCCACCAGATCTTCAGGCCGGGAATGGAACATGCGCCCCATCTCGCCTGCGGCTTTTTCAACGATGCGCGCCAGCGCTCCGCGCCAGCCGGCGTGCACCGCCGCCACGGCGCGCCGTTTGCAGTCAACCATCAGGATGGGCACGCAATCGGCCACGCGAATTCCCAGCAGCAGGCCGGCACGGTCGGAGAGCAGCGCATCGCCGGAGAGCGTGCGCGGCGCATGATCCGCGTCCGGCAACGGATTCCCGGCAAGCTGATAGTGGACCGGCATCTTCCCTTCGCCCGGCGAGGCGCAGTAAACAATCGCGGAGTGCGTTTGGCGCAAAGTGGCCATAGGAAAGCCGCCGCAGCCGAGCGCATGAACGAACCGCCGCATCTTTTCTTTCTCCCTGGCATGGCCGGCGCCCGCGTTCGATTGAGATTCTGGCCCTGCGGGCTTCGGCCCCAACGCGCCGCCCTTCCGCGTTCCGAACGCATGGACCAGCCAGGGAATGTCCGCCAGCGCTTCGCACTCGAGCCAGGCGCAGCCGTTTGAAGAGGTAAGTTTGAAAGTCCCGGCAGCCACGTTTCGACTATAACATGGGCGCCTGGATCAACCGGATGCCTGGCGCCCTGAAGGGCGGTGCTACGAAGACACCCCGTCACCGGCCGCTGGAGCGACGCTCCGGCGTTGAATATACACGGCCGCATGAGGCGCGCTGGTCCATTTGAATTCCAATCATCCCTCTGTTATGGTTAGCAAAGACCTTGCACCCATCTGGACTGCGAAGAAGCGTGAGGCGGCCGGCAAGGCCGAACCGGTAAGGGCAGTAAACCGGCAGAACAGCGCCGAGGCTCCTTCAGGGACTGCTGGCGCTGTTCGGGACTGAGCAGAATGACGGTCGGCACAGGCATTGACATCGCTGAAACAGAGCGGATCGGGCGCGCACTGGAACGCCATGGGGACCGCTTTTCACGGAAGGTCTTCACTCCCGCAGAGATCGCTTACTGCGAGCGATTCAAGAACCGAGCAGAACGTTACGCCGCGCGCTTCGCCGCCAAAGAGGCGGCCTTTAAGGCCCTGGGGACGGGCTGGGCCAGGGGCGTTCGCTGGCTCGACGTGGAGATAGCCCACCAGGCCAGCGGAAAGCCGGAGCTGTTGCTGACCGGGCGCGCGCGGGAAGTTGCAGACCAGCTTGGAGTTACGCGGGCCGTCATGTCCATCTCGCACGCCAACCGCTATGTTGTGGCGCAGGTGATTCTTGAGTCGAATTCATAGGCCATTGCCGGCGGACGGGCAGCGGGCTTCCTGCTGGCCCTTTCTGCTGATTTTCCTGCTGGCCTGCCCGCTCGCGCAGGCACAGGCAACTCTATTCCACCAAATTGAGAGACTAGATAGTGAGGCGGCGGCCAAACTGCTGATCCACGTCACGCGACCGGCCTACCCGGCGGTCGCCAAAGTCAATTTTATCCGTGGAGCTGTCAAGCTCCAGATCACAGTTACGCCGGAGGGGAGGGTGTCAGAGGTCCATGTGGTCGAGGGCCAGCCGATCCTCGCCGTGGCCGCTCTCCAGGCCGTCGAGGGATGGCTTTATCGGCCGTACGTTCTGCGGGGAGACCCGGTCCCGTTCAGCACCGACGTGGTCGTACAGTTCAACCTGCATTCGCGCCGCTATAGAGGTCAACTGCCCAGGGACGCTGACCTTTATCTGGAAAAGCAGGTCCGCCCGCCCGCAATCGTTACCCATCCCCAGGAGGCGCCCCCGTCCTCTGGACTTCGCATGAAGGTGCTGATCGGCCCAAACGGTGAAGTGCTCGATGCAAGTCCTCTGGACGCCACCAGCGGGGCAGCGGTAGAACTGGCCAGAAAGAGCCTGCAATTCTGGAAGTTCAGCCCCGCGCGATGGGGGTCAATTGCCGTTCCGTGGTATATCACGGTTAAGGTCCAGCCGCGCGGCCTGGCGATGAATCAGACCGCCAATGCGGTGAAGCACTGAAGGGCATCTTGAATATCCACGACTGGCGAGGGAGATTCGGCAGGCAAAGCAAGCGAGGCAAATGCATAAATTCTCAACCGCGAAAACGGCTGCGCTACTGGCCATCCTCGTGCTGCTAGCGCCGCACACCTGGGCGCGGCCGCACCACGAATCGGAGTTCAAGTACGTGGCCGGCACGGAGCCGATACCCAAAGGCTGCAAGGGGAAAGTGGAAGTCACCGAACCAGCCCTGGTGTTCCAGTGCGCGGGCGAATCGCTCTCCATACCCTATGACACGATCACCCAGATGGAGTTCCTGCCGCGAGTGAGCAGGAAAATCCGAAGGATGAAGCTGCCGTGGGTCATCAAGCCCACGTCCGCTCACGGCAGGCACGACGGCTTTTTCACCGTGCTCTACTCCAGCAATGGCCGGCCACACGCCATCATCCTGAGGGTGCGGAATGATACCATGCGCCCCTACCTGGCTGAGATCGGCCTCAGAACCAGGCAGCCCATTGAAAGCAGGCGGGATTGAAGGGCCCTTGCGGTACTTCGCGGTCCGGCCGCGCGGCGGGGATAACGACGTTCGCCGCGGGATTTCGCGCTAATTCGAGCCTTCGTAGAAATAGCCCCGGCGAGTGCGGATATTCAGCTTCTCGCCTTTGCGAGTCACTTTAACCTCTACCCGGTGAAATCCGGTTTCGGAAAGATTATCGGGAACATAAGCCAGCAGGTATTGGCTGTGGACATCCGCGGCAATCTGGCTAAGGTGGTTCTGAAGCGCCTGGGTGGACCATTGGGAATAAAACACGCCACCCGTATATTGGGCGTAAGCTTCCGCGTCGTTGGAAAAGATGATGTTCTGTGCGCCGCGGATCGCCGGGCGAATCGCCCCGGTAAGCGGAACAGTCGCGCCAAATGTGCCCATATCAGTACTCGGAGTGGTGGGTCTTCCCGGCTGGGGCGGCGTGGCGCCGCTCGAGTTCTGCGCCGAGGTCGGCGGGTTAAGGGGCGGCTTGTCGCGGGTCAGGTAGGATTTGGTCAGGCTAAGGCCCATGCCGTAGATCTCCACTTCCGCAGCGGTTGCGCGGCGAATGACCTCGTTCCTTGCGGTCTGGCTCCCCGAATCATAACCACTCGAGAAGACCACAATCACACGCCTTTCACCCTTGGGACGGTGCTGAAGCAGGTTGATGCCCTGCATCAGGGCGTCGTTCATTCGAGCTTTGTTGCCGTCCGGCAGCAGGCGGCGAAACGTGTCGTCGAGCGCGGCGCCGGAGTTTGAAAAACCCTGGGCCACTTTGACATCCGAGGCAAAGGTGATCACTGCAGCTTCGCCTTTAGGTCCCAGCATCAACTCTGTAAAAAGCGGCGCTACGTTCTTCAGGTCACCCAGCACGGGCGTCACGGAGTCGCTGGTCTGGACCAGGATGACGACGGCGATGCTGTGTGACTCGCGAGTGAACCCGGTAATTTGCTGAAGCTTGCCATTGTCATAAATCTGAAAATCCTTCTGGTCCAGGTTGTAGACGAATTCACCGGTCACCTTGTCAATGACGGTGACGGGAGCAGTAACCAGATTGGATTGGATTCGAATCGGGCCGCCTGTTGGGTTCTGCTGGGTGTCGCCGGCGCTGCCCGGGGCGTCTGCCGAGGGCTTGGCCGGCGCAGGCTGGCTGGGTTCGCTTTGCGCCAGAGCCATCGCGGCAGTCATAAGAAATAGCGCGATGACGCTGAAAGCGCGCGCGCCGGTCCTTCCAGCACCACGGTTTCCTTCTAGCATTCGATTTCTCATCCCTCTCTATCTACGATGTACCCCGCGGGACCAGGGTTACCCTCTGATAGTCCTTTAATCGGCCCGCAGTGGAAATCCATTCACCGATCCATCCGCTGGCGAATCGCTTCGTAAAGGACAATTCCCGCCGTTACAGATACATTCAGAGATTCCACGGGGCCGCGCAGGGGAATTCCTGCAAGACAGTCGCAGGCTTCACGGACCAGCCGGTGCAGACCATGACCTTCGCCCCCCAGCACCAGCGCGCACGCCGGCGCATAATCCAGATTAAGGTACGACTTCTCCGCTGCCGCTTCAAATCCATATATCCACAGCCCCATCTCTTTCAGCTCCGCGAGCGCGCGGACAAGGTTCTTGACCCGGGCAATCCGGGCGTGCTCCAGAGCTCCGGCAGCCGTCCGCGCCACCGCCGGAGACAAGCCCGCAGCGCGACGTTCGGCGATCACAATACCGTTTGCCCCGCCAGCCACCGAGGTCCGCACAATCGCCCCCAGGTTGGCCGGGTCTTCCACGCCATCCAGTACCAGCAGCAGCGCCGGACTCGGGCTTTGAACCACGCTCTCCAGGTCCTGATAGTCCCTCGAGGAGCAGACGGCAACCACGTCCTGATGATGGCCGGTTTGCGCCAGACGCTCGAGGGCCTGCCGCGGGACGAAGCGGAGTGGAATCCCACGCTGCCGGCAGTCATTCAGAATTTCCTGCAGACGCCTGCCGCTGGCCCCCTCACGGACCAATATATGATCGATGGGCCGCGAACCGGCGGCCTCCTTGACAGCATTGATGCCGTACACCACGTCGAGCGCCCGTGGAGCTTGCTGTTTGTTCATGCACTGATCATGCCGCCCGGGCGCCATGCAGACGGATGGCCCGCCCGCCGGACCGGCCAGGCGCGACTCACCCGCAAGAAAACAGATGGGCGGCCTCTGAGAATTCACGCAATCGGTCGGCTACGCTCCTGATCGGCGGCTCCAGGTGTAGTTCCGCCCCCTGTTCGAGGATCGGAACGAGCTTTTCCAGCTCCGGACCCGATTCGGCCGCTGTCAAGGCAACGCGCACCGGATGGAACAACTCCTTCCCTTTCCTGCCGGTTTCCTTCTGGATTTCCTTAAGGACCTCCCGAAACCTCGAGTAAGTGAGATGCTGCTCCTCGAGGACTTTCGAAGTCACTCGCTTCAGGACCTCGCTGGCGCCTGCGCCGCTGGCCGGCCCCTCCGCGCCCAGCAGTTCCGCAGCCTTCCTGGCATCATACTCAAAAATCAGCCGGACGGCGTCAGGCAGTTGGCTGAAATAATCGATTTTGTTAATGACCGATTCTATGACCAGTTCAAGCCATTCCATTGCCGAAGATGCTAAGGGCCAGGAAAGCAGGCCGGCTTCCGTCAGGAAGGGCACGGCCAATTCCGCCGCCTTGCTCAGCGGCAACTGCTTCAGGTAATGACGGTTCAACCAGTTCAATTTCTCCTGGTCAAAAACGGCCGCGCTCTTAATGATGTGGTCCAGCGAAAACTGCCGGACCATCTCCTCCGTGCTCAGGATTTCAGTCTTCCCGTCCGCAGGCGACCAGCCGAGCAGCGTCAGGTAATTTCGCAAGGCTTCCGGAAGGATTCCCAGGGACCGAAAGCTTTCGAGCGACGTAGCCCCATGCCGCTTGGACAGGCGCGCGCGGTCGCCGCCCAGAATGGTGGACAGATGAGCGAACTGCGGCGGCTGCCAGCCGAAGGCGTTGTAGAGCGCCAGTTGGCGCGGCGTATTTGAAATGTGATCGTCGCCGCGAACCACGTGCGTGATCTCCATCAGGTGGTCATCCACCACCACCGCAAAGTTGTATGCAGGCGCCCCGCCCGACCGCACCAGGACCGGGTCGCCGATTACCTCGCCGGAAAAACTGGTCTCGCCGTGGACGATATCTTTCCACGCAAACGCCCGCTCCGTTATCTTCAGCCGGATGGCTGCGAGTTCGCCAGCCGCCACCCGGCGCGCTGCATCTTCTTTCACAATCCCCCGGCATCGCCCGGAGTACTGCGGCTGCTGGCCGGCCTTGACGGCTTGCTGCCGCTCCTCTTCAAGCTGTTCAGGCGAACAGAAACAGTAATAAGCGCGGCCCTTGTCGATAAGCTCCAGGGAATGTTTGCTGTAAATGTCCTGGCGCTCCGACTGCCGATAGGGGCCGAGCGGGCCTCCGCAGTCGGGCCCTTCGTCCCAGTCCAACCCGAACCATTTCAAGTCCTCGATCAGTTGCGTCTCGAAACGCTGTTCCGACCGTTCAACGTCTGTATCTTCGATGCGAAGAACGAATTTGCCCCGCGAATGGCGTGCGAAGAGCCAGTTGAACAATGCGGTGCGCGCGTTTCCCACATGGACATAACCCGTCGGGCTTGGCGCAAACCGAACTCGAATAATTTCCGTTTCCATCAATGAAGGCCTTCCTCCGAAAACTAACACAGCCATCGAAAGCTGTACAGCGTGCGGGCTGTGGGCAGGTCCCCGAAGGCAGACCGGGCCCGGACTGAACGGGGCGATTTTTCCCGCCCACAGGACGTTACTAACAATTCAACATTAACCAACCGGTACGGATTGACAAACTTTTCTCTTTAAGGCACTGTAATGGGGTTCTAATCGTTCGTGCGAGGGGAGGGGAACCAACCGTGCGAGAGGCGAACGCTCGCTACACCTTCAGAGAGGGAAGCTTTCAGCTTCCGCTTTGTTCCACTCTGCTGACGGAATCGTCGGCGGAAAAGACCCGACATCCGGCAATTCTTTTGTCCCTGTCAGAAACAGGGGCCAGGTTCAGCTCCAGGAAGAAAGTCGTTCCGGGCGAGGCTGTAGGCATCATTCTGCATCCGGACCTGCGGTACGCAATCCGCGGCCGTGTGTCATGGACGCGCCTGATGCCGGACGATGTCAGCATCAGCTTCGGCGTTGACTTTGAAGAAGAGGTTCCAGAATCGCTGTGGAACGTCCTCAGGGAAAAAGCATCAGTAGCGTAAAGGCCTGAGGGACAGTTGTTCGCGATTTGTATTTTGACGTATTTTCCTTAGTCTGCGGGGCCGGCGGGACAGTCGGCATCTAAAAATCAATTTTCAAATTGGTCCCGATGGGAGACGGCGTTGAGGTGTCTGCCCCCGAGCCGCATTTCCGGGTTCGGAAATACCCGCGTGTAGCCTTCTTCGGACTTCGGATGTTTGTCGCAACCTGGGGCCCGTTTCTTATGGCTGGAAACTCCAGGCCGTTCCCCATATAATCCTGCGCATGACACAGGATTCGAAGGCAGCGACAGGAACCAGCCGTTTCTTGCTTACCGGGGCCAAGGGTTTTATCGGCTCATGGATCGTCCGCAAACTGACTGAACGTGGTGAGACGCTGTGGATTTATGACCTCGACACAAAAGCTCATCGTTTGCAGCAACTTCTGACCGACGAACAATTTGAGCGAATTCGATTCGTCCAGGGCGACATCACCAACTTCGAGCAGTTGGACTCCGCCGTCGCCGAAAACGGAATCACCCACCTCATCCACCTGGCGGCCCTCCAGGTCCCAGCCTGCGCCGCTAATCCGCGGCTTGGGGCAATGGTGAACGTGCTGGGGACCGTCAACGTGTTCGAAGTTGCGCGTAAGCGGCGCGACCAGATCAGACGGATTGTCTACGCGAGTTCGGTGGCGGTTTTCGGGCCGGAAGAGTTTTACGGTGAGGGCAAAGTTCCCGAAGGCGCACCCCTGCAGCCCAACACCCATTACGGAGTGTTCAAGCAGGCCAACGAAGGCAACGCCCGCATTTACTACCTGAATGACGGCATCTCCAGCGTGGGCCTGCGGCCGGGCACAGTTTACGGCGTGGGCCGGGACCAGGGAATCACCTCGGGACCCACCAAGGCCATCAAGGCCGCCGTTGTGGGGCGCCCCTACACCATCGGCTTCACGGGCGGTTTTGACATGCAATACGCCAAAGACACGGCGGAAGTCTTCCTGCGCTGCGCGGAAGTCCGCGTGGAAGGCGCCAAAACCTACACGCTGCGCGGCGCCGTGATGCACATGGATGAATTTCTCGCTACGCTGAATCGTCTGCTCCCTCAATCCCGTGAGTTGATCCGAGCCGAGGGAAAATCTATTCCGATCGCTTTTGATTTTGACGACAGCGCCCTGCAGCGCGATATCGACAAGGCTCCCCCCACGCCCCTCGAAGAGGGCATCCGCGAAACGGCGGAGATTTTTGAGCGGCTTCGAAACAAGGGTGAACTTGATTTAAGCGACCTCGAGGTATAAGGCCGTTGAGGGTGCCTCCGCGGCCGGTGATGGACCAGCCGGCAGGGCAGCAATTAACCGGAAACAGCCGTGGTGAGGTGGCGATGAAGGCAGCCGTCTTGCAGGATGTCGAAAAGCTGGTGGTCCAGCAGGTGCCTGATCCGGTGCTTGCGTCCAACGAGGTCATGCTTCGAGTGAAGGCTGTAGGCGTATGCGGCACGGACCTTCACATCTACTGCGGCCACGGTAATTACAATCTGGACGCCCAGGGCCGCCACATTCCGCTCACTGAACAGCCTCAGATCCTCGGGCACGAATTCAGCGGCGAAATCGTGGAGGTGGGCAAAGAGGCTGCCTGCTTGAACGTGGGTGACCGGGTCCTCTGCGACCAGGGAATCAACTGCGTCAGTCGCGGGCGCCAGCCACTGTGCCCCTATTGCGCCACGGGAAATTCGCACCAGTGCGAAACCTACGGCGAGCACGGCATCACGGGATTGCAGGGAGCTCTTGCCGAGTATATCGCCATGCCCGCAACCAACTGCCTTCCTTTGCCCCCTGATATGCCGATGGATCTCGCGGCGCTGGTTGAGCCGGTGGGATGTGTGCTTCACGCCAGCGAACGCACCGCGCAGACCACTGCACGCTACACCCTGGAGGGCGATGAGCGCATCAAGAACATCCTGATCTGTGGCGCAGGTCCGGCCGGTCTTTACTTTCTGCAGTACCTGCGGAACGTCCTGCACTTTGAAGGACTCGTGCTGGTCAGCGATGTCCGAGAAATTAATCTCGTGCTGGTGCAAAAGTTTGGAGGGACGCCCATCAATGTCGCACAAGCGGACTTGCGCGAGTCGGTGCTGGAACTGACGCGCGGTGAAATGATCCATTACCTGATTGATGCATGCGGAAACTCCGCCATTTTTGAGCAGATGCCGGGCTTGATCCGCAAACAGGCCACCGTTCTGCTCTATGGCCACGGGCATCAAGGACGCGACATCAGCCTGCTGGCGAACATCCTGTTCCTGGAGCCGGTTTTGGTCGCGGCGGTTGGCGCATCAGGCGGGTTCGATCCTGACGGGCGGCCTGCAACCTACCGGCGGGCGCGCGAGCTGGTGAATTCTCGCACCATTCAGGTGTCGCCATTGGTGACGCACCGCTATCGCTCGCTGGAGGAAGTCCCGCGAGCCTTTGAGAATGACTTCCAGCGCGAGGATTACATCAAAGGCATTCTCACTGTCGAATAAGAGCCATGCCCGCCGGGGCAATGCGGCCACGAAGATTACCGCCTGCGCTGGTGGGTATCGCAAATCATATTTGACAGGCTTCGTGCACCAGAATGGTGTACAATGGTGTCATGACAGTACGATCGACAACTCGAGCAAAATATGTCCGGAGAAGCGTGACGCTTTCCCGCGAAGTGGCGAGGCAGGTGGATAGCATGGCCAGGCGCCGGCGCTTGAGCGATAACCGGGTGCTCGTCGAACTTATCGAAGAGGGTATCGAAGCTCAGAAGCAGAAGGAAAAGACGTTTTTTGATCTGGCAGAGCAGTTTCGCGCAGCGACTGAACCCAAGCAAGTAAAGGCTCTCGGAGAAGAGTTGGGACGCTTTGTCTTCGGTGAGTGATGCCCCACATCGAAACCTGGTCCCGCCTTCCCTCAGCCGTCCGTAATCACCTGATCGAGCGCATGCGCGACAGGAATGTCAGGATCCAAGACCTCAATAAGCTGCGGACCTGGTTGGAATCAAAGCCAGAGGTCCCCCGGGGTGCCTGGTACAAAGACTTTGGCTCTTTTAAGCTCTGCGGCGAAGGCAGCTACCCGAAGACATTCCTTCTGCCTGGTCAAGCCGCAAAGGGACAAGAAGTTTGACGCCCATCATACCGTCTCGCTGATGATTATCGTTGCGTTCTGTGTGGGAAAATGGAAAGTATCAAGCCATTTGCTGTTGTTGCACTCCTTGAAAACATACCCCAGCGTTCTCTTCGCCGAGGCCGGGTCGGAACTGTTGTTGAGTCGCTGGAACCCGGCGTGGTCGAGATAGAGTTCAGCGATAACGACGGAAGAACGCGCGCCACACTTGCCCTTCGGGCTGACCAGTTCATGATTCTCCATCACGACATGGCCGAAGTCGACTGATTGTTCCAAACCGAAATTCAACAGCAGCCGCCTATACTGGGACCGGGGCTTCCTCCGGCAGCAGTCCTTTTGAACGGAGTTCAGCCCAGAACCCGCCGGGAATGGGATGGCTGACGAGGCGGAAGTTTTCTTCCAATTCGGCCACTGACCGCGCACCTGGAATAACGGACACCACCGCGGGATGCGCCAGCGGAAACTGCAACGCGGCAGCTTTCATCGGTACCTGGTGACGCGCGCAGACCTCTTCAACCTTTCGCACCTTCTCCATGATTTCAGGCGGCGCATCGGCGTAATTGAACTTTCCGCCCGGCTTCGCGCCGGTGGCCAGGATGCCGCTGTTGTAAGGCCCGCCGATAATGATGCTGATCTTCTTCTCGACGCAGAGCGGCAATAAATCTTTCAGGCCGGTGTGGTCGATCAGGGTGTAACGGCCCGCCAGCAGGAAACAATCAAAATTGCCTGCGCGGGCAAAGCGGGCGGGCATCTCGGCCTGATTCATTCCTGCGCCAACGGCCGTGATCTTCCCTTCCCTGCGAAGCTGGTCGAGCGCGGTATATGCTCCCGTGATTGCCTGGTCGTAATGATTATCGGGGTCGTGGATGTGCAGCATATCGATCCGGTCAACCTGCAATCGCTTCAGGCTCTCGTTGAAGGAGCGCATCACGCCGTCGTAACTGAAGTCGAACACCGGTTTGAAGGGAGCCGGGTTGTCGAATTCATCTTTCTCCAACGTGCCCGGCTCGACCGGCTCCAGCACTCGGCCAACCTTGGTGGCCAGCACCCGCGAACCCGAGGGAATTCCGGTAAGCCCCTGGCCCATCCACTTTTCGCTCTTGCCATGACCGTACAGCGGCGCCGTGTCAAAAAAATTGATGCCCATTTCCAGGGCGCGCCGGATGGTTGCCACGGCGGCTTCTCCCCGGACATCCTCGAACAGGCCTCCGAGCGGCGCGCCGCCCAATCCCAGGCGCGTGACTTGTAAAGGGGTCTTGCCAATTTGAACTTTTTGCAGAGGATCCATGGAATTCTCCGGTGTTGGCATTGATGAAGGCAACGTTTGATCCCGGCTTCAATCGCTCCCGCAGGCTTCGCAATCTATCACGCCATGAACAACCGCGGCAAGCCTCGCCGCGGGCTTTGGCACGAGCGTCCTCGCCCGTGTTTCGATCAAAAGATACTGCCAGGCCCGCCCTGAGCGAAGCGAACGGGATGGCCGTGCCACCGAGCAGGGACCAAGCTGAGCTGCCACCGCCAATCGCCTACCACCCGCAGTGGTGTATAATGGTCGGGACTATGGAAGGCGTGATTATCCTCGTCGTTTTGCTGATTGCGTGCTTTCTCATCCTGCCCAGGATTCCCGGCCTAGCCCGTTACACTTGATCGCAGCGACCGCCGGCCCGGTCGGGCCAGGACGATCGTCCTGATAACAAGAGCTGCGGGTAAAATTCCTCTATGCCGATCTTCGAGTACACTTGCCGGAAGTGCAAAAAGACTTTTGAGAAGCTGGCGTTGAGCAGGAACCAGCCCACCCCGACATGCCCTGAGTGCGGCTCCAAGAAAACCGAACGGCGATTCTCTACCTTTGCGACCTCCGGCACTCCGGCCAGGACTGGCGGACGAGCCTGCGCCCCTTCGGGCGCCGGTTGACGCCTCTGATGAAGAGCGGTCCGCTCTTTAAACCTCGATTGATTGCTTCCGCAGGCTGGGTATGCGGGACCTTGCCGGATAATAAGGGCTTCATGAGCTAAACTCGAATTCCACAATTATTGGCGGCGTCTGGTTCCAATCGCTGAACCGCAGCCATCGAGGCTTGACGCGAATATAGATCAAGCCCGGCCAATGTTGGCGCTCACGGCCATCGGGAAACCGAGCGAAGTACAGCTCCTTCAAATAGTGGAGATCAGTTCCCGCAGGCTCATCAGCCATCCCTTCGTATTGCACACTGCGCTCATCGCCATCGGTGAGCCCGCCGATCACGAAAGCACAGTGAGGATTCTGACGTAGGTATGCCGCTTTTCGGGAGGTGGCAAGAGTGTCGAAAACAATCTCGAAAGCATCAGTAACGACAAACCCCACGACGGCAGCCTGCGGACAGCTCGTGGTCGAGACGGCAGCTTGCACGCCCAACGAATGTGTGCGCATGAATTGCAAGACTTCCTCCCGAGTCATGGGACGAATTCTCCTTTGCCAGTCCAGATGGGGAGGATTATAAGCTCGCGACGCCCCGAGCTTTGCCACAAGAGCTAGAAGGACGAGTATTTCAGCCAGGCGTCCTGGAGGTCTTTGCCGCGGAAGGCCCAGGTCCGCTCGTCGATCTGCTCAACTCCTGCGCGGGCCTGATAGTATTGCACTCCCCGCGTGGTGAACTGGACCTTAGCTTCGACAGGCCCGTCCGCCGGATACGGCGGAATTTCGCCCAGGCGCTCCATAGCGCGACGAGCCGTTTGCTTAATCAGTGCCGCGGCCGCAGGATGAGGAAGCATAAAGCCTGCCGTGCGGCCGGCGCCAGCCTTGACGGCGGCGCACTCGGCCTTGGGGACGAGGGCATGAAGTTCCTCACAGGCCGCGGCATCGCCGGACAGCATGATGGCGGGGACACCGAGTGTGCCGGCCAGCATCACGCGCACGCCAATTTCACCCACCGGCTTGTTATTGATCCACATATTTTCAACCCCGAGGGAGCTGAACGAATGGTTCAGGATTCCGTTCATGGCTCCGGCCATGGCATGCTGCCCCACAAACACCATTGCGGCATAGGAGCGATCCAGCTCCAACGTGGGCGCCACGGGCTGCCCTGTGAGCAGAAGCGCCCTGGGATTGATGTCGAGTGCTGAGAGGGACCGGCTGCTGTCGTGGCCGTCCCAAACCACGACGCCCGTTGCGCCACCTTCCAGCAGCCCATCAACCGCAGCGTTGACTTCCCCGGTCAGGAGTTTGCGGGCCTCCTGGAACCGCGCGCTTTCGAGAGGTTCGCACTGGAGTTCGGTGCTGAAGACGCCGGAAACACCTTCAAGGTCCGTGACCATGAATACCTTTTTTGGTTTTTCGGCCTTCGATGAGCCTCGGTTCAGTAAAGCCAGCAAGGAATCCACTTGCGCTTGCGACATCTCAACATCCCCCTTCCCGGGCCTTCACCGTACGACGGGCAGCAGGCTTTCCGTATGGCACGGAGGGGTATTCTACACCCGTGCGGCACTTCTGGCCGGGCAAATCATGTCGATTCGCGACCTCGCGTCAGTCTGGATCAAAGAGGCTGGCTTCGACCAGGCCGCGTACGGTGTGAGCAAAAGGCGGTTCCCGAGGGTCGGGGATCACAACGGCGCGACCGCCCCTGGCCCATCCATCCCTCCGCCGGGTCTCTTCAGGAAAGGTTCCAGAAGTGATGGCTATGGCGTCGATAAGAAAAACTAATGATAATCGCTCATGGATGTGTGAGAATATACGGGATCACTTTGAGGCAAGGTAGTCTCCTGTGTCGAACTTCCAATTCTTATTCAATAACGCCATAAGCTCCATTCTCCACACACCCATCAATGGGAAATAGCACCTCAGATCAATCGTCTCCCACAAAACGAGTGGTGACGCTGCCACGCGTTATGGTCGCCACTACGGCGATGCTGACGTTCATCTCTTTCTGGCGCGCGGCGGCCATCGTTCTGAATGATCTGGCTTCCTCCGCGTTCTATGCCGGCGGCATCGCCGAACACGCGATCGGACCGTCGGCGCCGTGGTTCATCCTGGCCGTCATGCTGTTTGCCTACGCCGTCGCACAAATGTACGTGGAAAGCTGCAGCATGTTCGTGCGCGGGGGCGTCTACCGGGTGGTCAAAGAGGCCATGGGGGGAACGCTAGCCAAGTTTTCCGTCTCGGCGCTGATGTTCGACTACATCCTGACCGGGCCGATCAGCGGCGTTTCAGCCGGCCAGTATCTGGTGGGTTTCGTCAATGAACTCTTCCAGTACGCCCACATCAATGTCGTCCTTCCCACCAACTCCACCTCGGCGATTTTTGCGGCGGCTGTGACACTTTATTTCTGGTGGGAGAACATCAAGGGCATCGAGGAGTCCAGCGAAAAAGCCAGACGTATCATGGAGTTCACCACCATCCTGGTGGTCCTGGTGATCGGGTGGTGCAGTTACACGCTGTGGATCAAGGGCGGCCACCTTCCACCGCTTCCTGTGCCCTCCAACCTGCATTTTTCTGTAGAAGCCGAGGGATGGCTGCGCTCCAGCCGGCTGCCGGAAATCATTGGCGTGGTCGGAGTTCTTGTGGCCTTTGGCCATTCCGTGCTGGCCATGAGCGGCCTCGAAACCCTGGCCCAGGTGTACCGCGAAATCGAGCATCCCAAGCTGCCGAACCTGAAGAAAACCGCCTTTATCGTCTTCATCTACAGCATGGTGTTCACTTCGCTGGTCTCCTTCTTTGCCTTCATGATTATTCCAGATGCACATACTCGCCTCGGCTATAAAGATAATCTGATCGCGGGCCTGGCGATGAATGTGGTGGGGCCTCTGACGCTTCGCCTGTTGTTTCATGGCTTCGTGGTCCTCGTGGGAATCATGATCCTCGCGGGCGCGGTCAACACAGCCATTGTCGGATCCAACGGAGTCCTTAATCGCGTTTCTGAAGACGGCGTTCTGGCAGATTGGTTCCGGCAGCCGCATCGGCGCTTTGGAACTTCCCACCGCATCATCAACCTGGTGGTCGCACTGCAGCTCCTGACCATCTTTCTCAGCCGCGGCAACGTGATCCTGCTCGGTGAAGCATATGCTTTCGGAGTGATCTGGAGTTTCGCCATGAAGGGCCTGGGCGTCCTGGTTCTCCGCTTCACCCGGCCTGGACCGCGCGAATTCCGTGTGCCACTGAATCCGAAGCTGGGTCGCCTGGAGTTTCCGCTTGGTCTCGGGCTGATTACGCTGACGCTGTTTGCAACGGCTATCATCAACCTCTTCACCAAGGAAATCGCAACCATATCAGGCGTTTCTTTCACCCTGCTGTTTTATCTCCTCTTTGTTATTTCAGAAAAACATAACCAGCGCCGGAGGGCAGCCGCGAGCGAGCTTGACCAGTTCAACCTGGAGCCCAGTAAGGAGATTACTGCGGAAGGGGTTGGATCGCGGCCGGGCAATATCCTGGTGCCGGTCCCGGACTATTTCAAGCTCTACCACCTGGCTTCTGTGTTGGAGCGGGTGGATATCGAACGCCAGGACATTGTGGTGCTCCACATCCGGGTCCTGTTGCGCGCCGGTTCCGGCGAGCACGGCCTTGAACCGGAGCAGTTGTTCACGGTGTACGAGCAGGAATTGTTTACGCGGGCGCTGGCCCTTTCAGAGAAATACGGGAAATCCGTAAAGCTGGCAGTGATTGCGGCAACGGACGTGTGGGACGGCATCCTGCGCGCCGGCCAGAACCTTCAGTCGTCTACGATCGTCCTGGGGTCCTCGACCAAAATGTCGGCGGCGGAGGAAGCTCGCCGGGCCGGGCTGGCATGGGAAGGATTGCCCAACCCCAAGCCGCAACTGACCGTGGAAGTCTACTCACCGCACGGCAGGGAAGAGGTTTATTATCTGGGCCCGCACGCTCCTCACCTGACTCCCAACGAAATCGACCTCCTGCATAAAATCTGGCTCGACTGCAGCCAGCGCCTGGAGCCCGAAGAACTCCACCATCATGACATCGTCCATTTTGCCCTGACTGAAGTTGAGCACAAACTGCAGGAAGAGCATGACGGCCAGGTCCTGGAACGGCTAAGGCAGCACCTTGAGCAGATGAAATCCCGCCGGGTTCCCCATTTATAATATTACCAATACTAAGCAAGTCGTTTCCCACAGTAGAACTGTTAACACTCATATTGAAAGACAAAGAGACCGCGGCGGACACTCAAGTTGCAGATGGCAACCTGAATTCAGGGGGCAGCTAGCGGGAATTCCCAGGTCGGGAAAAATCCGCAACGCCGACCCGGACGACGGTGTGGTGCAAGGGGCTTTCGGCCTTGCGCCGGCTGGAGGCCGGCCGCTCTTCCGTCCAGACTCCGTAAACCCGCCCGCCGAGCGCGGCAATGCCCGTGTAATCGCCAATAAAATCGTTGTTGGGATCGAACGGCTGGCCCATCCAGAGATAATTGATAAAGCTACGGCCGTGGTCGGTTGACCGCGCAAGCAGCACAACCGCCTTGCTGTTTTCCGGGTCATCCTGCCGGTCGTAGAAAATGAGATTGGCGGCTCCCGTCACCGGATCGACGGCCAGCCACGGGAAAAACTGGTCAGCCCCATTGTGAATGGGATCGGCATTCACCCGCACTGGCGGCATCCAGGTCTGGCCGCGGTCAGCCGATGTGGAACAGAAAACATCCACGTCGCCATTGCGATAGTCGCTCCAGGTGAGATACAGGAGGCCCGCGCCGTTGCCTCCCTGGGGATCGATCGAGATCACGGGGAAGCCGTCGGTCCTGTCCACATCGGTAATTTTGAAGTATGGCGGCGCGATGGGAACAACGCCGCGCGAGGGCGCAAAGGTACGGCCTCCGTCGCTCGAAGTCGTAAACACCACGTGCGTGCCGTCGGCCCAGACCACGTAAAGCGCGCCATCCGGTCCCACCACTCCTGAAAAACCCTCTACGTCACCGTTATCGTCACGCGGCAATCCAGCCTCGGTGCTGATCCGAACAGGCTTTGACCAGGTTGCGCCGTCGTCCTCCGAACGTGCCAGGAGGACCTCGGATTGCGTCAGAGTGAATCGCGTCCATCCGACGTAGAGGTTTCCTGCATACGGTCCTTTCGTGTTGTCGGCCACGATATAGGGCTTGTCCTCGAAGGGAATGCCGGGTTTCGTGGCATGCTCAACCACCGGAACCGCGGGCCGCTGCCACGTCATGCCGCCATCGAGCGAGCGCCTCACGAACACGCCATTGCGGGTGGCGTTGTGTCCCCAATACTCTTCCGTCCCCAGCTTGTCAAAAGCGATGTAACAAAGAAAAGCGTGGCCTTCGTTGTCATACGCCACAGAAACGTCACCCGACACGCCATAGTTGCTCGGCATGGTGTCCCGAGCGGCGCTCCAGTTCGTGCCGCCGTCATCTGAAAACGCGATCCGGGCCCCGGTCTGGTAAGCAACAACCACCTGTTGCGGGTTGCGCGGATTAATGGCAACCGAAGGCTCGTTGAAATATCCGCGGTGGGGCGTAAGAGTGGCGACTTCTGCTGCGGGCGGAGCCTGTCGTGTGGGGGGCTGGCCGGACGCAGCCACGGCCACAAGGACGCAAAAACCAAAGCTCGCGAAATAAACCGGCAAGACTCGATGCCGGAGAGGGTGGCAAAAGCGCGCGCGCCCACTCTTCAGAACTCGCACAAGAATCGAAGCCAAAAGAACCTCCGCTTGATGATGTCACGTCCCCACGCGATTAATGCGCGGCAAGGGGCTTCAGCAAATTGTCGAGGAGGTCCGGACTGCCGGCTTCCCGGACCAGGTGCGGATATGATTCCCCGCCGTGATAATCAATGGTGCAGGTCCTGTAATATTCATCATTCAGTACCAGCAGGCGCAGCGGCTCTTTCGAGGTGGCGCCCGCCCGCAGCGCCAGCCGAAGCACCTGCGGCGTGAACTGACGCCCATTCACTGCAATCACTTTCATCCCCGCGGAAATTCCGGCCTGGTAAGCCGGCTTGGTTACCACCGAATCTTCAACCGAGCCATCGTTTTTCAGCAGCAGGCCGATCGAATAACTTTCGTCGATGTCGTTGTGAACGGCCTCCGAATTCTGCAAAAGAGAGGGTTCAGAGCTGGTGTAAGTCACTTTCCAGCCGCTGCCCTCGATGCCGCCAAGGGGGGCCTCAGGCGAAGTTGAATTCAAGCGCTCATGTAAGAATCCCGCCCAGTCATAAGGCGCGATTTTGCCGAGCGCGTCCACCAGGTCCTGGAAAGTATATGGCTTCAGCTCCGGGCCGTCGTTCGGTCCGCCATAAAACAGGCGGCAGAAGTCGTCCAAAGATTTCTTGGCATGGGTCTCGCGGCTGATAATGCTGTTGACTTCAAGCCAGAGCAGGACGCTCTCATCATAGAAGTCCACGCCGCGCCGCCAGTTTTCCCACTCAGCGGGAGCACCGTAAAGAACCTGGGCGTCGGCCGCTGTGTCCAGCAGCGGGCGCCAGGTCCTTCCCGGCCGGCCCGGGCCATAGCGGGCGGCAATCAAAGCAAGGTTCTGCCTGTATTCACCAGGAGTCCACAACCCGCTTCGCGCCGTTAAAAGGTCGCCCAGATATTCGGTGAGCCCTTCATATACCCAGAGCATGTCGGTCTTCATCGGCTCTTCGTAATACGCGGCGCTCAGGTCCTTCGGGCGGCGGAACTTTCCATTCCAGGAATGGACAAATTCGTGAGGCAACAGCGTGACCATGTTCAGCCGCTGGCCTGCATCGATCAGCGAGAACTCGTCCACGCGGCTGTCGTCGGACTCGTGGTGTTCCAGCCCAAAGTGGGCCACGTGGTCGCTCAGGGTCAGCAGAAAATGATAGTCCCGATAGTGCCGCGCTCCGAACAGCTTGCCCGTCTCGGCCACCAGGTTCGTATAGTCCCGCTGCAATTCAGCATTCATGTCGAGCGCCGCCTCGCTGTCAGCCGCCAGGTCAATTTCATGATGGATGGACTCTCCCTGAGGCGTGACATCCACAACCCGATAGTATTGGCCGGCGCTGACCGGCGAATCGACCAGGCGGTTGAGAGAGGCCGGCTTGAATTCAATTCTGTTCCCTTCCTGACGCGCAACCGGGAGCGCTGTCCCGAACTTCCAGCCTTCAGGAAGCTTCAGACTCGCATTGAAAATAAGGTCCTGCGCAGGATGGCCTGCGGGGTAGAGAAGGTCCTGGTTCCAGCTTATGACGACCAGCTTGTCGGTGGCCGAAGCGCCGGCCGTAAATCCAGACGTGGCCTCGGGCTCGACGTAATCGAGTTTGACGTCAAGGACGCTGACGCCCTGGGGGATTTCGAGATGCAATGTGAACATGTCCAGCAGGTCGCGCCGCCAGGGAATCACGGCGCCGTTGCCGCTGAATTTCAATCCCGTCATGTTGACGATCGGGCCGTCCGGCGCGTGTTCACCCGGGATCCATTTGGGGTAGTAGAGCGTGAGTGGGCCGGGAGAAACTGGAATCGTCATATGAGTGTGAATGATCTGCTGCGGCGCCTGGGTGGCATCAACTTCGAGAGTGATGGGCGGTTGGGCCTTCAGGCCCAGTGTTCCTGTCGCTATTACGAACGCAAGCGCAAGGCAGGTCCGGCAGCGCGAAATGATCATCGGCTTTCATCCTCGATCAAACTGAATTTATGGGAACGGCGTTCCGAGCGTGCTTTCGAAGTGGACCACCGTTCGGAAGGCGCGCACCGTCGTGGAGGAAACAGGCATTATGGGCCGGCCTGTCCCTTCCAAACTTACGATCATAGCGCGGTCTATCGCCTTCGTCCAAGTGCGCGCCGGGGCCACACACCGCACTGCTGCGCCGGCCACCCGCAGCGCAAAGCCACCGTTATGGAAAGGCTCTCGGATCGCGGCCGACCAGAACCGGCACGGCTCCCTGCCAGGGGAGCGACACGGTTTCACCGCAACCATGACATAGGGCGAGCCGCCTGGCAAACGCCCGTCGTTGCGGAGCCTCAACTGCCTGAAGCAATCGGTTGCTGCGTCTGAGGCGGTCCGGACGGCTGATAAGGTTTGAAGCCGGCTCGGGCCATGCCGCGTATTGCTTCCGGACTTTTCATAAACGTGTCCCAGACGAACCCTGTCCGCAGATTCTCCGCCATCAGCATGGTAATTCCCGTATCGATTCCGATAACGTCTGGGTCGTACCAGTTCTTGAGAGGATTGAAGGCATTGATAAAACCATACTTGCTCCAGGCGCCTCCGTAACGAGTCCTGATGTTTCGCAGCACGCGCAAGGTAGCCTCGGGTAGAAATGGCAGTGATCCTCCCGCCGCGCTCGGCACCACGGTTCCGTCAATGGGCCCCATTTCCGGCGGCCCTCCCCAGGCCACGTAGCCGTTCGATTGGGAATCCGATGCCGTAATGCCCCAAAGGTCATTGCTATAGTCAGGAAACTTTGGCGCCAGTTCGATGCAGAAGATGCGATGGGCTTCAGTGGCGATTCTCGAGTTCTGAAAATAATCAGCGTACTGGTCGCGCTTCCCACGGAAATCAAACCAGGCCTGGGAGTATTGATGAACGAACAAAGGAGCGAAAGAGCCGATATAGCGCAACCCGCGATATTCAAAGGTAAGCCGCTTCCAGGACGTCCAGGTCTGCGGCGGCAACGGATTCGTATGCGCTCCCATCCCCAGCAGGTACATCATCATGAGCTCGCTGTAATCAACCCAGCGGCTCGGAAGGAAGCCAATCTCGGGCATCCATCCCATCGACAGCAGCGGCGTGTCTTCTGCCAGCCATGACCAGTCAGCGCGATTGAAGATGGCAAACGCCAGCCCCTGGATGGCGCGGTCCCGGAAATATTCCCGGCACGTAAGCACGCCGCAAAACAGGATTGCCGTGTCAATCGTCGAGACCTCCGAGTCCCACAGTCGTTCGCCCGTATTGACATTTGCGAAGTGAAAGAAAAAGCCCCGGTGATGGGCCAGGTTCTTCCAAAGAAAGCGCAGCGCATTGAGCACCCGCCCCCGGGCGTCCGAGAGCGAAATATAACCGCGTTTGTGTCCAATACAGAGGGCCGTCAACCCGAAGCCCGTGGCGGCGATACTGGCGACCACAGTGTGGTCATCGGCGCGGACGTTGCAGCGGTCTTTCACAAGTCCGGTTTGCGGGCTGGACTGTTCCCAGAAAAAAGCAAAACTGGACCGTTCCAGATCCTCCAGAAACTGATCATCCTCTTTCGAAAGGGTCGGTTTGGCGGGAGGGGCGGCCGGCCGCGACTGAGGCTGAGCGGGCGTCCGGGCCAGGAGATCGCTTCCAGCCAGCGGCAAACTGATGCCGGCCCCGAGGAGCTGCCGCAACATCGCGCGGCGCGAGGGCAAATGCCTGCCATCTGCTTTTCTGTCCATCTCTTTCAAATCGGCCGTCCTTCGAGTCTGGAAAAATGCTTCTTTCCGCGCGCCAGTTTTGGCGGGATCTCCGGTCAAAATTCGTAACCCGGCGTAAGTTCACACCGGTAAACCTTCGACTTGCTCAGGTTGACCCTCACCTGGCAGGTTGCCCACGACAGAAGGGGCTTTGGGCCTAGTGGAAAGATAATATGATGTCCGCCCAAGTCTGCTTCCAGGGCCACCGCTTCGGCTGAGGCCGGGAGCGTGAAATCCAGCACCCGCCCGAACATCACGGGGTACGACTTGCGCAGTTCCGCGCTATACAGCGGATGAACCACCTCTGCTTCCACGAGGAAGGTAGCCGTGTCCGACCAGTTAAGCGCCGAGGCGCGAAGTATGCGCACGTTCGTGGGAACGTCCTCGGGAGTGATTCTGGTAAACGAGCACGGGCCCGCAACGCAGGAAACGCGCACATTGCGAAACTCATTCCCTTCTCCGGCGTCCATCACCACTGATCCCCTCGCCGCTTTCCATTTGCCGTCGGGCGAGCAGGGGTCGTGATGATTGCACGGCACGTTCCCGGTATTCACGGCCTGAAAGGTCCTGACCGCGCTGCCAATGTTCGCCGCCTCGGTGGTCTTCACAGAATATCTCACCGAAACATTCGAGACCTTTACCTCGGGGACATTGGGTTGAGTTTCGAGCTCCGAAGGCGTCGGAATCAGCCTCGCCACGTAGAGCAGACCTCCACCGACTACTGGCAGGTCCAGGGGCTCATATCCCGGGAGGCGAAATTGGAGCAACACGGGCAGGCTGGAGGGGCCGCTGATGGGCAATACAAGCCTGAAGAAGCCTGAGGGGTCCGACTCGCCAGTGGTGGCTACGGAACCCTCGCGGGCGGTTATTTGGACGCCGGACAGAGGTTGTCGTCTTTCCGCCTGCGAATCCTGGCGGATGACCGACCCCTCCAGTATCACTGGCTGTGGCCGCCTGTGACGGAGAAGTAGCAGAATTGCGGCATACGCACCAATGGCCGTCAAGATGACGACAGCCCACAACCCTGGTTTCACGCGACGGGTCATCCCGAAACATTTTACGATAATCCTTTGAGGGATTGGCAATACCTTTGGCATCCCAAGGACCGCTACTGAAAACGAGGCAAGACCTCTGAGTAATGGTCCACCCTCGCGGGACGCCTGGTATATCGAGATCTTGCGAGAAACCCTGAACCGACACTCGGAGGGTGAACGGTAGGGGACTGGCGGCTGTGGGGGCTTTAACAAAATCGATTTTCTGCTTGACAAGCATTAGAGTACGTGCGTACTCTTATGTCATGCGATACTCGCTGGAACACAAAGCGCAGAACCACGAGAAGATTCTTTCCATGGCCGCTCGCTCGTTCCGGGAGCACGGCGGGGACAGCAGTGGCATCGGCACGGTCATGAAGAAGGCAGGCTTGGCGAAAGGGGGCTTTTACCGCCACTTTGACAGCAAGGATGACCTTTTTGTTGGCGCGGTAGCGCGAGCGTTCGATGAGATGGGAAGAGGCATGCTGGAAGCTGCACAGTCAGCGCCCGAAGGCCAGGCTCTGCGGGCCATTATCGAACGCTATCTGAGCACACGCCACGCGAACTCGCCAGGAATGGGTTGCGTCTTCGCCGCCCTCGGGCCAGAGCTCGCCCGAAAGCCGTTGCCCGTGCGAAAACGGATTGAGGCATTGCGCGAAGCGTATCGTGAGCGTCTATTGCCATTTGTGCCTGGTCAGACGCGAGAAGAAAAGCTGACGAAGTTTCAACTGCTGTTCCCGAGCATGGCTGGGGTGTTGACGAATGTCCGGATGACCTCGTCGGCTCAAAAACGTGAGCACATGTTGAGGGAGGCAAGGAACTTTTTCATCAAGTGTTTCGCTGAAGAGTAAAATTTTTTGCCTGGAAAGAGTATGGTCGTACTCTTATCGGGCAAATGGAACGAAGACAAACTGAATCGAAAGGATAACCCGATGAAACTTATGGTCCCTTTTCTTATGGCAGTGCTTCCCATGGTGTTCTTAGCGCAACCACAGTCGGCGACCGCCTCAGGCGTGCCCAGCATCGCTATACCTAAAACCACGGAAGTCATCGTCATCGAGACGCCCAGGCAGGGCGTAACCCCTGACCAAATCATGGCCGTCATACCGGCAGAAATTCGGGCAACGGTGAAGCTCTACCTCGACGGGAAAATCCGCCAGTGGTATTCGCGCGGCGATGGCAAAGGCGTCATCTTCGTGGTCGACGCGAAGACCGAGGACGAGGCGCGGGCCATTATGGAAACGCTGCCGCTCGCGAAGGAACATTTGATGGATCACCAGTACATTCCCGTCGGACCCTTGATGCCGCTGAGGGCATTGATGGGCCCAGGAGCGCAGCAGTGAGCTAAAGCTGCCACCGTTGGTCAGTAAGAGTAACCGTCGCTGGCCTTTCTGAGGCGCGGCGGAATAGCTGACAAATTTCTTAGAAGGAGACGTTTATGATCAAGCCAAGGATCATCGTGACCGGCGCGACTGGGAAGACCGGGAGCGTTGTCGTTAGCGAACTGCTGAAGGCCGGTTATCCCGTTCGTGCCATGGTGCATCAAGAAGATGGCCGCAGCGCGCGGCTGAAAGCGCAAGGGGCCGAGGTCGCGGTCGCTGACATGAGCGATGTCGAGCGCGTGGCCGACGCGCTGAAGGACGTCCAGCGCGCCTATTATTGTCCGCCTTTCGATCCGTACATGATTCAGGGAGCTCTCGCCTTCGCCGTCGCCGCCAAGGAGGCCCGGCTCGAACACATCGTCGTCATGACGCAATGGCTGGCCAGCCCTTCGCATCCCGCGCTCATGACCCGCCAGCATTGGCTGGTTGATCGGCTGTTCTCGATGACGCCTGGCGTCGGGCATACGATCGTCAGGCCAGGCTTCTTCGCTGACGCCTACCTGGTGACGATCGGGTCGGCCATACATCTCGGCGTGTTCCCGTGGATATTCGGCGGTAGCCGCAATGCGCCACCTTCGAACGAAGATATCGCGCGGGTCGCCGTCGCGGCCTTAATCGATCCTGCACGGCAAGCCGGAAAAAACTACCGCCCCACCGGACCGGAGCTTCTTGGTGCGGAGGACATGGCCAAAGCCGTCGGCCGAGCCGTTGGGCGATCAGTCAAGGTCGTGCCGACGCCGGCTTGGCTGTTCATGAAAGCCGCACGAATGATCGGTTATCTAATCGACGTGTTGAGTGGCATTCGCTACTACATCGACGATCACAAGCGCGGCGCGTTCGAGCTGGGGGCGCCAACCACCGACGTGCTCGATGTGACCGGCCGGCCCCCAGAGGACTTCGAGACGATTGCTCGTCGTTATGCGGCGCTGCCCGGCAACCAGCGGACCTTAGGCAATTGGTTTCGCGAGTTTGCGCAGTTCATGATCGCCCCGCTCAGCCCTGGCTTTAAGTTCGACCGATACGACCGCGAACTGCGCCGCCCGTTCCCGTCGAAGCCGCAATTCGCCACCGAGTCCAAAGTCTGGCGCCGCGAGCACGCCATCGCCAACACCGCCAAGCCCGCAGTACCGGGACGTGACCACCTCCCTATCCCCGCCACCAGTCGCGGTCAACGGCTGGAATTCTAAGAAGGAGACGTTAAACATGCCACAACAAATGATCTGGTTTTTCCTGAGCATCGCGTTCAGCTTTATTGCCTGGGGGACCGTCACCGCTCGATATATCTGGCCGGAACTTCGCCTCCGGCCACGGGCCGATGCGCTGCGGCCTCTGCTCATCCTGCACAGCTTCCGCTTCATCGGGCTGGCATTCCTGGTTCCCGGTGTCGTGTCACCCGATCTGCCGCCTGCCTTCGCGCACTCTGCGGCCTATGGAGATATCATTGCGGCGACACTTGCCTTGCTGTCGCTGTCATTGCTCCCCGGTGCGGCTGGCGTTGCCGTCGCATGGATCTTCAGCGTCTGGGGTTCAGCCGATATCCTGAACGCTTTCTACCAGGCCAATCACGCCGGACTATTGGCGGGACAGTTGGGAGCCGCATTCTTCCTGCCGACTTTGATAGTGCCGCTGCTGCTGATCACGCACGGCCTCGGGTTCCGGATTCTTCTGCGGCATCAACCTCAACCCGCCATGCAAGAAAACCGGCATTTTGCATAAGGCCCCTCGGCCATCGCGAGGAGTGCTATTGCGCCGCACCGGGCGTTCGATTGCCGGCGGAAATGGAAGAGAGGTCTGAATGTCGGATAACGTGAAACTCCTAATGAGGATTGCATAATAGAATGATGGGCTTCCGTAGCGCCGGTCCCGCTAAGCGGGAGCGGCCCTGGCAATTGCCGCCGGGACGGCGGCGCTACAAACGAGCCTGTCACCATATTTTGCAGTCCTCCGGAAGAAGAGTCTCTGCGCTGTTCAATGACCGCGTCATTCGAACCCGTCTCTTGTGGGCCCGTAATTCTCCGCGAACCGGCATTCGCTGTCCTAGCGCCGGGCTGCCAACTATCCGACCTTGACGTAAGTGCCACTCGGAGAATACCCTGCCCTAGCCCAGCGCAGCTTGAGGCGCCACTGTCTTTCATGGTATAAGTAGAATGACAACTTGTTGAGATGACCTTCGGGGCAGGGTGAGGGACGACGCTTAGAACGTCTTCCCAATTCCCGATCGGCGGTAGAGCCCGCGAGGAGAACTCGACCTTTTAGTCTGCTGAGCTTGCCAGTGAAGCGGTGATGGCAGGAGAAGGATTGAGTTCTTCAGGACTCGGTGGAATTCCGGGGCCGACGGTATAGTCCGGATGGGAGAGGGTCAGGCGCCTGAGACTGTGTGCTGGCGGGCCTTTAGCGGGGCCGCGCCGGTGCGTGTTTGCGGGTGCGGACAGTTGGCTTGAAATCCTTGCCCCGTTGCGGGGTCCAGTTGGCGCGGCGATCGCCCGCTGGCGTGACCCTGTCTCCCAGAACATGATAATTGGCTTCCAGCCCAGGGCTGAGCCGCCTTGCAGAGTTCCAGGGCGCGTCGTAGCGCGCTATAGCTTCAAAGGCGTAGCGGCCGGCGAAAGCCGAACCGAGGCCATGTGTTCAGCGGCATTGTTGAGACCACCAGTCCCGTGCTCAGGGTCAGCAAGGCCCGCCAGCAGCGGATCGTGACCATTCGCAAGCCCCCGGACTGGAAGCTGCAGGACGGCGAAAGCATCTCCGTTGAAGGCGTATGCTCAACCGTGCAGAGTTTCAATAATGGATCGTTCCGGGTTGTTTACATGCCCGAGACGCTGCGAAAGGCCACTCTGGGAAATTTGAAAGCCGGGGACGAAGTTAACCTCGAAAGGTGCCTGACGCCCCAGAGCCTGATCGGCGGACACCTGGTCCAGGGGCATGTCGATACGACCGCGCGGATTAAGGCGATCCAGAACGAGGGCGCGGCCAGGCTCTTTACGTTTTCAATACCTGTGCGATTTTCCCGCTACATCGTGCCCAAAGGCTCCATCGCCGTCGATGGCATCAGCCTGACGGTGGTGGATGCCACGCGCTCCACCTTCCAGTGTTCCCTGCTCGCTTTCACACTGAGCCGCACAACTCTCGGCGGCAAACGGCCCGGCCGCCAGGTCAATATCGAAGTGGACATACTGGGCAAATACATCGAAAGGCTGCTGAAGAAATGAGATTGCGGAACGCAAAGTCCAACGCCCCGGCTCCCGGTCTCGCGCGTAAGGACGCTTCGCGTTTCCGCATCGCGATCGTTCGCGGCGAATACCACCGCGAGATCACGATGAGCCTGGAGAAGAAATGTGTGGCGACCCTGCAGGCCGCGGGAGTTCCGAAGGAGAACATCCGGACTTTTGCCGTCCCGGGATGCTTCGAGATTCCCATCCTGGCACAGCGGCTGGCGGGACAGAAGAAGTATGACGCTCTGGTCGCGCTCGGGGCCGTGATCAAAGGCGACACCTACCACTTCGAGCTGGTGGTGAACGAGTGCGCCAGGGGAATTATGGACGTCTCGCTCCGGCATGACGTGCCCATCATTTTTGAGGTCCTTGCCACTTACAACGTGCGCGACGCGTTGCGCCGCGCGGGAAACAATAAATTCAACAAGGGAATCGAAGCTGCGCAGACGGCCTTGTCTTTGCTGGCTGCTCTGAGCAGTGCCAGAGGCTGAGCAAAACTATGTCGCATGCAGTTACAGTTGAAGAAGCAGTGCAGGAAATCCGCGCCGGCCGGCTCATCATTGTCCGCGATAGTCTGGACCGTGAAAACGAGGCGGATTTTGTGATGGCGGCGGAAAAGGCTTCTGCCGCGCAAATCAATACGATGATCAGAGACGGCGGAGGCTTGATTTGTGCCGCTCTCACCCGCGAGCGCGCGCTGAAGCTGGGCCTGCCGCCCATGGTTGCGGCCGATGACAACGGCACTCCGTTCGGCTGTGACTTCACGGTTTCGGTTGATGCCCGAAAAGGCACTACAACGGGAATTTCAGCCCAGGACCGCGCCACCACCGTCCGCCTGCTGGGCTCTCCGCGGGCGCAGTCCTACGACTTTGTGCGGCCGGGGCACGTCTTCCCGGTCCGGGCGCGCAGTGGCGGTGTTCTGGTGAGGGCTGGGCACACGGAGGCTTCCGTCGACCTGGTGCGCATGGCCGGGCTGAAGCCCGTGGCGGTCATGTGCGAGATCCTGGACAAAAATGGGAAATCCGCGCTGGCGCCCAGCATTGAAAAGATCGCCCGCAAGCACCGCCTGAAGGTAATCAGCATTGAACAACTGGTTGAATACCGGCGCTATCGCGAAAAGCTGGTCAACTGCGTGGCCAGGGCTCAACTGCCCACTGACTTTGGCAATTTTACCGCCTACGTTTACGAGTGCCCATCTCAGAACCGCGAGCATCTGGCGTTGGTGATGGGAAAAATTGTAGCGGACCGGCCCGTTCTGGTGCGGGTCCATTCACAGTGCGTAACCGGCGATACTCTGCACTCCATTCGCTGCGACTGCCGCGCACAGCTTGCTACGGCTATGAAGAAGGTCAGTGAAAAGGGTCAAGGGGTGATCGTCTACCTCAGCCAGGAAGGACGCGGCATCGGGCTCGCCAACAAAATTCGCGCCTATGCGCTCCAGGACAAGGGCCTGGACACGGTGGAGGCCAACGAACGGCTGGGGCTGCCCGCCGACATGCGGGACTACTCCGTTGGCGCTCAGATTCTGAAGGACCTCGGCGTCGGCAAGATTCATCTGCTGACCAACAATCCCCAAAAGCTGTCTGGGATCAGGAGACATGGTCTTAGTATTCTGCGGCGTGTTCCGCTGGAAATTGAACCTTGCAAGACCAACCATGCATACCTGAAAGTGAAAAAAGACAAGCTCGGACACCTCCTCAGCAAGGTGCAGTGATTGCGCGCACGAGCCTCTCGTCAGCTACCTGAATTCTACATGCGCGCGGCGCTTCGCCTGGCGCGTGAGTGTCCGGGGTTGCCCTATCCGAATCCATGGGTCGGCTGTGTCATAGTTCGCGACGGGCGCGTGGTGGGGAAAGGTTTCCATCACGGCGCAGGCACCAACCACGCGGAAGTTGAAGCATTGCTCGACGCCGGCCCGCGCGCCCGCGGCGCCACACTCTACGTTACGCTCGAGCCCTGCTGCCACTACGGGCGGACACCTCCCTGCACGGACGCCATCCTCAAGGCTGGGATCCGCGAAGTCTATTATGCAATGAAAGACCCCAACCCGGTGGTTTCCGGCAGAAGCGCCCGGCTGCTCGCGAAACACGGGCTGCGTGTCCATGGCGGGCTTTGCTCGGGCGAAGCAACCCTATTGAACGAAATGTATGTGAAGCTCCGGTCTACCGGCATGCCATTCGTCACCGTCAAAGCAGCGACCAGCCTGGATGGAAAAATCGCAACTCGGGCAGGACAATCAAAGTGGGTCACGGACAAGGATGCCCGCCGCCGCGCGAGACTCCTGCGAACCGAACATCAGGCTGTGATGGTGGGAATCAACACCGTCCTGAGTGACGATCCCCACCTGGGGCCGCGACAGCACGGCGCAGCAGAGCCCTGGCGAATAGTTCTCGATTCCCGCCTGCGCATTCCGCTCGACAGCAAAGTGGTGAAATCCGGGAAATGCATTGTCGCTTGCACCGCTGGAGCCAGTTCCGCAAAGAAGGCTCGTCTGGAGCATGCCGGCGTAAGGGTGCTAACCTTCCGCGGCAAACAGGTTCCTCTGCGGGCCTTGCTCAGGCATCTGGCCAATGAAGAAATCATCAGCCTGCTGGTCGAAGGAGGCGGCGAAGTCCTGGGAAGTTTCTTTGACTTGCGCCTCGTAAACAGAGTTTGCTGGTTTCTTTCACCGCTGGTCCTGGGTTCTGTTCGAAGCCGGGCCGCAGTGGCAGGAATGGGAGTAGCGCGGATCGAGCAGGCATGCCGCCTTCAGGATGTGAAAATGGAGCAGGTTGGCAGCGCATGGCTGCTCCAGGGGAGACCGCGCTGGCCGCGGTAAGCCGTTGTTTTGCGACCGCCATCCAGCCACCGCCTGGGTTCAAGCCTACGCAGCGCATCGCCGTTCTATGGCGCAGAGGTGGTCCAAATGTGAGCAACTCGCCACTCTTCCCACCCTCAGGCAACCACCCATTGGGGTTTTGCTCTCATAATAAGTGAGAGCAAAAATCATCAATGGGAGGTTACACCTTCATGCGTAACAAAATACACACAGTAGCCTTATCGGTATTGAGCGTTATTTTCTTATTTACTGGGATGGCATTCGCCAGAACCAAAAACATCAACGTGCTTTATCCTGCGACGGTCGGCAAGATGCTGACACTGAAGCCTGGAAATTACAAAATCGAGGTCGTCAACAACAATCCCAAGGCGCCGGCGGTCCAATTCTACAACCATGACGGCAAACTTGTGGGAGAGGCGCCAGTCAAGCTGGTCGACAAATCTCACAAGAATAATCAGACCCTGGTCGACTACTACACCATCGCGTCCAACGACCACGCCATCACAGAAATCAGTCCTAGCGGCTGGAAAGAGGACCTCGTGTTCTCCCAGCCAACGTCTGGCAATCTTAAGCCTAAAAATTAGTTTTGGCCGCGGTCCCGGGGGTTTTGCACAGCGCCAGACTCCGGGGCTGCATTTTCAGGACGAGAAACGCGGCCCAGACGAAGCGCCTGCGCGCATTTTCTTGAGCTAGTGCCGTGCGTCGCATTTCTGTTTACAATGCCCCCGTGGCACGGCCATCCTGGCCGTGCTCCGACACGGGCGGGACGCCCCTGCCACGCCCTGCACATTGTAAAGGCTTTTTAGACGCACTACACTAGCGATTTCCAACCGTGCCGACAAACAGCACGTGGGCGCAATTGGTCTGCCGGTCATATTCGGAATTACGGACCTCCGCGCCGCTGACCTCGCGCCATTGATTACGACGCGGGCTCCGCTTCAGGTAAGCGTGCCAGGAAAAACTTATGCGGCCGTCCGCAATCATCCGGTCGAGGGGCGGATTGTAGCCCACAGGGATAGTAACCACCAGGCGTCCGCCGGGCGCGAGAAGCCTTTGGAGATTTTCGATGGCCCTCGGCGCCTTCGTCTCGTCTCTTGGCTCCTCGTCCCACCCCACGTGCTCGAGCGTTGAGATGCTCAGGATCAGTGTATATTTCTTATTGGATTTCAGATCGCAAACGTCTTGGTTCCTCACACCCTCCGCCTGCTCATACTTGTCGACCACTTCGTGCGAAACCGGACCGTAGTGGGAAAGGACATTGCCGATTTCCAGCACCTGATCTGGAGGAATCCCGGCCAGGAAACTCCGCGCAATCGGAATCTCAATGGCCCGTTCATTTCTCCACGTCGCATTATAACGGTGCCAGAAGCAGCGATAGGTCTGCCCGCGAAAAGTAAAGCGGGAGGGCCGTCCCGTCAGGCGGACGAGCCAGTAGCAGATCAGCTTATTTCGCTGCTTCAGCCGCCCCAGGTAATTCCGCAAGCTGTTAAACAAGAATGCTTCCCGTCAGGATAAGCAGTAGCGGCGGCTTTACGCCGCCAACTCACGTTGAGAGCATTGACGTTGTGGCGGGATGAACCCGCCGCTACGCCCTCTCCGGGCGATATTTCAATATGCTGCCGGAAAACACGACTACAATCGCAACCTGTTGATGCCGTCGAAGGCGGCGTTCTTATAACCCCCGGCGAGACGCCGCTACGCCTGAATCGCCGCACGGCGTCCCGCCAGCCCCGAGCCAATCACCAGCATGTCGTAATCGTCGTTCGGCACTTCTCTCCTTCGGCTCTCCGTAATCGTAGCGCCGGGCTTCAGCCCGGCATCTTCGCCCCAATTCCCAAAAACCCCTGCCGACCTGAAGGTCGGCCCTACAAAGGCCGGAAGGTCTGGTGTTGTAGGGGCTTCAGCCCGGCACATGCTCCTGCACCTAGCGCCGGTCCCGCTCCAGCGGAGCCGGCACGTGCCGCCCTGAAGGGCGGCGCTACATGGACCATCACTTCCGATGGCTGGCTCGAATTTCTTGCCAGAAAACGTAAGCCAGAATTCTAGCATTTCGTCGGTACTCTTCGAAAATCATCGCTGTCTTTCGAGTCGCGGTTGAGGATATCTGCAGACCGAACCAGTTGCCATCGGCCACTCGCCCCACTCAGATGTATTCCTTGCGAAGGAGAGGGCCCTGTGCAAGAATTTTGTAATTGTGGGGTGCACGCATTGCTGGTTGCGCCTCGGCCCCTTCACATTGGACCTCGTGATGACTAATGCTGACTGATCGCAGCGAGCTTGCCCGGCGAATGCGTGACTTCCTGGATATGATCCGCTCCAAGCCTGCATGCGAGCTTGAGTGCCAAACACTTGAGGTTAAGGGATGGGGCGGGAATACGGTGGAGCTTTCGCAGAATTTCTGCGAGGCGGCCACATGCCTCGCGAATGCCGAAGGCGGGCTAGTCGTTCTGGGGGTGTCGAACAAGAAGACTGCGCCGGACTGCTTTGCTACTTGCCGGTTCCCGCAAGTAAATCCAGACTGGGTCGAGGAAAGGATCGGCACATTAACAACTCCACCTGTAGTTTGCCGGACATTCTGGGTGAGGGAGTTGGTGCCCGAGCTAGTCCATGACCCCGAGGGGGCCGTTATCGTCGTGGCGGTGCCGAAAACGTCGTCTGTCGAGCTCCACAAGTTTCGCGGCGTATGCTATAAGCGCAAGGACAACCAGTGTCCCATTGAGTATTCCACGTCCGCCGACGACTACAGCGACTTGGTGATTCCGGATGCGGGGCCTGAAAACGTCGATCAAGGGACGCTCGAGCAGGTCCTCTGCGAATCACGACATGCTACTCGGTATGGAATTGGCGGACTTGATTTCCTGAGGAACCTCGGCCTGATAAGGAGTGAGCCACGACTTGACTCCGACCGGGAGCGCCTGACGATTGCAGGACTCTTGCTCCTTGGAAACCCAAGGGCGATCGCAAGATATATGCCCCATGCACAGGTTGCGTTCTCGTATCTTGGACGGTCTGGAGTGTCGGAAAGCGGCCGCACAGAAACGCTGAACATATACCGAGCCCTGGAACGTTTCGTTAAACACCTTGCGGAACAGGTGCCGCTTGATTCCGAGACGCTCCAAGAGGTAATTGCTAACGCGCTGATCCACAGGGACTACAGGTTGAAGGCGATCACGGAAATTACCGTATCTGAGGATGACATTGCGTTTCAAAACCCTGGCAGCCTCCTGGCAGGGCTTACGCCGCAGAACCTCATCAGGGCCCATCCGATATATCGAAACTTTAGGCTTGCGGAGGCTGCGCGCCAAGCGGGATTGTGCCGGAAATTCGGCGACGGCGTCGACCGAATATACTACAACTCTCTCTCCGCAGGCCACGATTTCCCTCTGATAACAGTGGATGCGGATTCGTTTTGCATCCGATTCTCACGGCGCAAGAGCACGGCCTTTTCTGCCTTCGTGCGTGCTCGGGCTCAAGCTCTTGATAATCTGGACAGGATCATAGTAATCAGGTTATTGCATGCGACAAAGACCGCAGAGCCTCATGAAATTGCAGCCGCGATGCAAAGACCCATGCCTGAGTGCGAGCGCACCCTCGCCGAAATGGCGAAGGCAAATATGATTCAACTTGCGGGGGAATCCTACCGCCTAGCGACAGGCGTTGAGAGCGATATCCAATCTTTCGAGCCGGAGAGCAGGCAGTTGGGGCTTTGGCAGCGGGGAGGCCCTGAAAGGTAAAAGCCGACAGCCACCGCACCCGGGCTGCGCCGTAGGCTTTTGCGCGCGAATTTGGCGTCCGCCGGTCGGCGCTAGAAGTAGCCCTGTCTTAGTACGTTTCGTTCCTCGGGGGCTTCGTTCCGGAGTAGTTTTGCGACGTGTTGGACAAACCGCCGGAAAACGTCCGGACTGAACGGATTCGCCTTGAGGTTATCAATGTATGCTTGGCGGTGTGCCCTCCGCTTTTCCCGCACCGCATACTCGCTTCGAACGTTTGAGTTAACCCTTTTCGCCTTGCGGAGTATAAGCACTTCGTCAATGTCTGTGGCGGCCGTGCTGAGAGGGGTCATATCCAACCACTCGACTAATAGGTAGTATTTCGCGCCAGCGACGGCAAACTTCGTGTCGCGTGCGGTCGCACAGGCTTCTTGAAACATGGTCTTGTCAAGATTTGTCTTGCACTCCGCAGCGACGTACGTGATGCTCGTTGTCTCAGTTTGGCACCTTCCCTCATCGAAAGCCTTACTGTGAGACGCCTTGATATAAAGCGGTCTGCTGATGGCAAAATCCTGATCCTTGCTTCGAATGCTCAGCCCTCCGCCGTGCAAGGGGTTCTCGAGGCTGGACTTAAAGAAAAGAGACGAGTACGAGCTCACTGGCCCCACGGCTATGTCCAGCCCCTTGAGCTCCGGTATGACCGCAGGGCATATAAGCCAAGGCAAGAACTCCTCGATCACGCTATTGTCGAGCTTAAGTTGGCCCTTTTGCCTATAGAGAAAATCAGCCTCACTGTCAAAGATCACGTCCACGTCGAGATACAGTCGGTAGTCGTTCAAGAGACGCACCAATTGGTCAATTCTCTTGTCTTGCGTTTCCTTCACTTGGTCCATCTGAGCGGCCCACTCACGATAGCGCTTCTTCGCTGCCTCGATGGCAGGCCTGTCGCTTACAGGGAGCTTTGCGTTCTCCAAGACCGCGTTCAACTTATCGAGGTGAGGGGGCACAGTTGATCTCCTCCAGCGTCCTTGCGGCTCCAGGGTCATAGATTGGCGAGGGGAAAACTTCGTGAACGCGCCCTAGCGCATCCTTTATATCGGCAACAGCCAACGCGGGGGCGGTCTTAAGTGCGCCCTCCAAGATAAGCTTTCCGATAAGCTTGGGATCAGTCGCCGTGCGCGTCATATTTGCGATGCCCGTAAAATGCAGGACGTCCTCAAATATTCGGGTACCAAACTTATTCTTAAACACCCGTTCCTGGCGGGCCCTCATGCGTAAGCCCAAACACTTAGTCGCCACAAGCGCCACAATGTCTCCATTAAGCAAGGGCGTACCCCGGACTCTCGACTCGCGCCCAACGACAAAGATGATTCGCCCAGAACTCTTGCACACACGCGTGAGTTCCATAAGCACCCCTGCGATGTCGAGGCAATACTGGATAACCGTAAAGAACCTGTTCGCCCTGTGCTTGCGGTTTGACCCGATCTCTGATTTCGCCACATTCAGGAGATTCCACCCAAGGGCCTCAGCCGAAGCACGGTATTGCTGGTGGTAGTTGAAGACGTTTATGTAAGGCGGGGAAGTCACCACCAGGTCGACGGATTCACTCGCCAATGGGAGCTTGCGCGCGTCGGCGTTCATAGCGTTCAGAGCCGCGCCTGAGTATGGAAGCTCACTGAGAACCGAGGCGATTTTGCTCCACACGCTCATTACTTTATTGCGGTCAAGACCGGGCCTATAGAAGTCCGAAAGGACAATAAGGGCCTCAATGAGATCCAAGGATTGGGGTTCGTCTAAAGACTCCCGGGCCTTAAGGAGCGCTCGTTGCGCAGAGAGTTCGGCATCGGCTGTCCCGGCTTCGAAGAGAGGACACGAGTGCGGTAATGCACGTGCGATGGAATCCTCAACTTCCGCGATCAACCCGCGACGGTCCTCCTGTTTGCAGTTCATGAACTGGTATAGCCGCGCGATTGAGTAAGCCGCAGGGTTTATCTCTGCTGCGACTGCTTCCAGCCCTTTCCTCCCGCACTCGCACAGGACCGTCCCGCTCCCCGCAAAGGGATCGAGGACAATGTTGCCGACCCGGGCGTACCGCGCCAGAAAAAACTCGACAAGCTGAGGCGAAAACTGCCCGGACCAGCGGAACAAGTTGCTTCTTCGCTTATCCTCGATATTTAGGAGACGTTGCTCGGAGCTGTCTGCGTCTAGTGGAATCGCCCTCAGATACAAGTACTTCCCCCTCTGCCTGTGCCATGCGGCGGCACCGTGAACTGAAGTTCAGCCCTGTACGGAAGGTGATTATAACGCAAGCAGCTTTCCGGGAACGAACATATGATGGTGGGCCGTGGCACACCGATTGACCGGGGCGGTCAGCGAAGCTGAGTGGGGCATTATGAAGTTTGAAGTGTGAAGTATGAAGGATGCCGAAGGCAGCGGCTAGTGATGAGTGACGAGCAGGATGGCGAGTCACACGCCGGGTTTCGGTTTCGAGCGATTCGTGAAGACAAGCAACGTAGCGCGGACCTCCGAACGTGAGGTCCGCGGCACTTCGCACTAGGACAAGCGCCGCAGAACGCAACCTCGCGGTCTGCGCCACTCCGCTCGCAGACACGAACCGGCCACCGCCTGCGCCAGCCCGAAAAACACGGCCAGGATAGCCGTGCCACAAAAACGAAACGATCTTCACTTTTTGACCAACAGTACGCATGGGCGACAAGCCGCCCTCGCATGTTAGACTCCTGCCGCTTTCTGACCGAATATTTTCACCCACGTTCAGCTTAACTCGCCACCTGAGCGCGCGCTTGAATCGAAGGCAAGCACACGGGCGTGGGCGCTTCAGTCACATTACCATCACGCGGGATGGGTTATCGTGGGGACGGCAAGCAGTACCCCCCTACAACCGGACACGCGCGGCGCGCGGGGAGGGCCGTAGGGGCGGGGCTTGCCCTGCCCAGGGGTCGAAGGGCGTCTGCAGGGTTTTTAGCTAGGCTGTGTATAGTAGGCTATCAACTGCCTCTGGAAGCCCTCCAATGGGACGTTTGGGATTTTCAACCTACCCAATATGATATTTTGTAAGTTATATATAATACACACTTATTTAAAATATATCAGGCCGAAAATTTGTCTTTATGAAAAATGTGTCTAATTCTGGAACGGTGGGTAAAAATTACAAAAAGGCCGTTCGGTGCATTGCAAAGCGCGGGACTGGAGTGCGAAGCGATTCCCTACATCCTACGTGCGCTGAGGTAAATCCAAACCCAGGGTTTTCCAGAGGCCATCCACTTTTCTTTTGGTCTCATCATCCATGATGATTTCATCGGGCCAGGGGCGAGTGAATCCTTCGGTGGGCCACTTCGTGGTGGCGTCGATGCCCATCTTTGAGCCAAAATTCGGCAGCCGCGAAGCATGCTCGAGCTGGTCCACAGGCCCGAGCACAAACTGGATGTCGCGTTCCGGGTCGATATGATTCAAGGCCTTCCAGGCCACCTCGCCGAGGTTATGAACGTCAACGTCATGGTCCACCACAACGATGCACTTTGAGAACATGGCGCCCGGCAATCCCCAGATGGCGTTCATCACCTTGCGCGCGTGCCCGGGATAGCTCTTGCGAATCGAGACGATGATCAGGTTGTGGAACACGCCTTCGGGCGGCATGTGCATATCCACCACTTCCGGCATCTGCTGGCGCATCAGTGGCAGGAAGATGCGCTCGACCGCATGGCCCATCCAGTAATCCTCCATGGGCGGAGGGCCGACGATGGTGGAAACATAGATGGGATTCTTCCGCCGCGTGATGCAGGTGAGATGAAACGCCGGGAAATTATCCTGGAGCGAATAATACCCGGTATGATCGCCAAACGGCCCTTCCACGCGGATGTCGTCGAGATCGACGTAGCCCTCCAAAACGATTTCCGCATTGGCAGGAACTTCCAGGTCCACCGTTTCGCAGCGCACCAGCTCCACGGGCTTCTGGCGAAGGAAGCCCGCAAACAGGAATTCGTCCAGGTCCTCCGGCAGCGGCATGATGCCCGCCAGCATGGTGACCGGATCGGCGCCCATGGCCACGGCCACATCCATCCGCCGGCCTTTGCCCTGGCGGTCAAGCCACCGGAAATGTTCCGCGCCGCCCTTGTGGACCTGCCAGTGCATGCCGGTGGTCCGCTCATCAAAAACCTGCATGCGGTAGCAGCCCACGTTGCGCCGGCCGCTCTTTGGGCTGCGCGTAACCACCATCGGCCAGGTGATGAACCGACCGCCATCCTGCGGCCAGCATTGCATGACTGGCAGGTCCCGAAGGGATGCGGCTTCGCGCTGGATGACCTCTTTGACCGGGCCGCCCTTTACCGTCTTCGGGAAGAATGAGCCGAGTTCGGCGACCTTGGGCAACATTCTCACTTTGTCCAGCAGGCCCTCGGGCGGCTTCATGGCCAGAAGGTCCCCGATGCGCTTTGCCACATCGTCGAGTGAAGCTACTTCCAGCGCCAGCTCCACACGCTTCTTTGTGCCAAGCGCGTTGATCAGAAGAGGAATGGAATAATTCCGGCCGTCTTTTGCCGAGCGGGGCTTTTCAAAAAGCAGGGCCGGGCCCGCAGCCTTGGAGACGCGGTCGGTGATCTCGGTGATTTCGAGGTCTACATCAACCTCAACGCCGATCCGTTTCAGTTCCTTTTCCCGTTCCAGCCTGGTGATAAATTCTCGAAGGTCGTTGTACGCCACGGCATTCCTTGTGCTTAAAGGTTGTAGAGGCGGCTTTATGCCGCCATTCCGATTTATAAACGTGGGTCTGGTGGCGGTCCCGCCCCGGCGGGACACCGCTACGATTCCCAAGAATTACAGATTGCGCCCGGCAAATCAAGGACGCAACGCGCGCGAATGCTCTGTTGACAATTCCAGCCTCAGGAAATAATACTGGTCTTGTTGTGTTGAACGGGAGGCCGACACAAGCGCGCAGAGCGGGTTTTTCTGTGTATTCGTTCCGGCGGGAACACCCTCCTTCGAAGGCCGCTCCATGACAGATTGGGGAACCGGTTCCGCCCGACAATGGTCCAAATGGACCCTGATTCTGTGTTGCGCGCTCGCAGGTCTGCTTTTCAGCCTTCCGGCGCGCGGCCAAAGGCGCAGCAAACGCCATCAACCAGCCACGAACCAACCACCCCGCGCCGTGGTCCACACGCCGATCCCGCCTGCTGTGCAAATTTGTGTGGTGGTCCGCGACGTGCGGGGAGAGGCGGTCGGCAATCTGCGTCAGCGCGACTTCCGCCTGTGGGACAACAACCGCCTGCAGCAGATCAGCGACTTTGCCGGAAACATCATTCCCGAGCCCGTCCAAAACCTGAAGGAGCCCGGAACCGTCCGCTACACGGCGCTCTATTTCGATGATCTTCATTATGATTTTACGGACACCATCCGCGTCACGGACAGCGCCTATTCCTTCTTCAAGTCAACACTGGGACCGCGCAACAAGGTCGGCGTGTTCACGGCGTCAGGCGAGATAACCCTTGACTTCACTGACGATCGGGAAAAACTGCACCGGACCTTGCTGGCCATCAAGCCTCACCTCGCCTCGGGAAGCCAGGCTAAAACCTGCCCGCCGCTTACAGATTTTCAATCGCTGATGCTGCTCTACGGTCGCGACCCCCTGGCGCTAAGAATCGCCCTCGAGGATATGAACGCCTGCAGCACGCGCAGCGGCCAGGAGGACCCACCCACCAGCAGCCTGCCCATTGCAACGCTCAAGAAGATGACCGCAAGCATCAACGCCCGCGCCAGGCAGGTGATTGCTGAAAGCGAAATCCAGTCCCGGAAGACCCTGGACGGGTTGAATGGCCTGATCGCTCGGGTTTCCGCGCTGCCGGACCCGCGCAGCATCATTGTGGCGTCTCCCGGGTTTCTGGCCGGCTCCGAGGCGAGGGAGGTGGACCTGCTGGCGCGGCGGGCAACACGCCTGCACATCATCATCAGCACCGTGGACGTCACCGGCCTGATCAGGCAGCTTCCAACGCCCGCCCCGACACAAAATCGCAGGCTGGACGAAGAGCGGGAATCCATTGTGGCCGCAAAAAACCAGATGATGGCGGACCGAGCGTCGATGGCCGCCGACGTTCTTCTGGACCTCTCCACCATGACCGGCGGCAAATTTATCGGCAACAAGGACGACCTGGAATCCGCATTCGGAGCGGCCATTCCCCTGCCCCCCGCTTATTACGTGCTGGGGTACAATCCAACTGACTCGAAGCAAGACGGCCGCTTCCATAACGTGCGCGTCCAGGTGGTCCGGCACGGATTGATGGGAATACAGGCCCCGCCGGGGTATTACGCGCCCGGCACTGCAGTCGAGATTGTACGGTCATCAGTGCGCGACCGGCACTCAAAACACCGCCTGAAATAGCCGCCTGCCATGGAACCGCTTTCCTCCGCCCACGCCGCTGCCGCTCGACGTTCTCTGCTGCGCTGGTACCGGCGCCAGTCCCGAGCCCTTCCGTGGCGCACGTCCAGGTCTCCCTACATGGTTTGGCTGTCAGAGGTGATGCTCCAGCAGACGCAGATCGAAACCGTCATTCCTTTTTACCAACGATTTCTTCGCGAATTCCCCAGCGTTGAGCATCTGGCAAGAGCACCGCTGGAACGGGTCCTGGAACTCTGGTCAGGCCTGGGCTATTATCGTCGCGCCCGCAATCTGCACCGGGCGGCACAAGAGCTGATGGAAAAGCATCAAGGGCAATTTCCTGCGGAAATGGCGCAAGCACGGACCCTTCCCGGAGTGGGCGATTACACGGCGCGGGCAGTGCTGAGCATCGCCTACAACCAGCCCTTTGCGGTGCTCGACGGGAATGTGGCACGGGTAATGGCGAGAGTGCTGGCGCTCCGCGGCAGCCTGCCTCAACCAGAATTTCGCCGGAAAGTCGAGAAGGGGCTCGTCCTGCTCTTGTCCCGGCGGAGTCCCGGCAATTTCAACCAAGCTATGATGGAGTTAGGGCAAACCATCTGCCTGCCACGGTCGCCGCGGTGTTCCATATGCCCGGTGCAGCGGTGGTGCAGGGGGTTCAAGGTTCGCAGACCAGAAACTTTTCCTGATGCCAAGCTCCGCCGAAAAGCTGAAGAGTGGCACATGGCGGTTGCTATTCTTCATAAAAATCGACGGGTTATGCTGGTCCGCGGTCTCGATGACGGCCTGCTGGACGACCTGTGGAATTTCCCTTCCGCCCTAGGAAAATCCAGCCTCGAAGCTCTGAGGCTCCTTAGGGAAAAATTGAACAGCTTGCTGGGCGCCACCCCTTCATTAAGAGGACCCTCATACGAGCTTCGGCACCACATTACCTATCGATCCATCCAAGTCTTTGTCTACAAAGGCTTTCTTCCAGGAAACGCGCCTGAAGAGCGGTCCCGCTGGATCGAGCCACGCCTGGTGGAACGTGCGGCGGTCTCCCAGTTGACGCGCAAGATTGCCCGGAAGATTGATGCCCGCCGGAGCTAGCCCATAATCCAGTCCGGATCTTTGCAGTAGTATACCGGAACGCACACCTTATTTGGAGTTCCGACTGCGGCTATTCAAGTTGTTTCCTGGCTGGATCCGTTTCGGCACACCAACCCTCCACGGACTGCTGTTGGAGTGAGTCCGAGGGTACTGATTCGGCATAATGAATTTCCTCTTATCCCTCTCATAATCATTACTTTCTTGTTAACCAGGCTTTCACCTGATACAATCTTGTGTCGAGGTTGTCCGCTGTGTTACCGTTGCCGATAGGGACTTTGAATTTTATTACCGTGTGTGGTGATCAGGATTACAGCAGATTCCGGCCGGTGCCGATAGATTACTATCGAATCGTCGTGGGAAGTTGTCTGGAAACTCGCACGCAGGATCACCCTCTCCGTCGAATCCATACCAGACCTTCCACCACCCGTTAGCATGCTTGGCAACGAGGAAGACTCTCATGACCCCGGTTTCGCACTTTCGGTCCCTGAAAGTGTACCAGGCAGGCCACCCGCGCATGAAGCCATTGGTGCGGGCGATTCGCTGGCCCGAAGAAACCGTTCCGGTCAGGAATCTCGATTGTGAAGTGCCATTAATTTTCAGCTCACTCGGTATCGAATTCGGTCCCTTCGTGGCGGATACATCTGAACCTCGCTTCATCATCCAGAGAGCCGCCTTTGCAACCGCCTGGGCAGGCGAAATTCTCAGCTCAACAAATTCAGGAGAGAAGGAGGCATGGCAAGATGGAAACATCCGTTACTTTCCATGCGCTTAGAAGTGCTTTGCGCCGGGGAATAATCTTGGCAGTCTTATCTTCATTCGCGGTTTTGCTGACTCTGTCCCCGCAAGCGGCATTCGCCGATGTAAACGCCAGGATCCAGGGCACGGTCACAGATCCATCTGGAGCCGTGGTTAAGGGCGTGGCGATCACCGCCACAAACGTCGCCACGGGGGTCAGTAAGAAGGTGAGTAGTTCGTCTGACGGCTCCTTTGCCTTTTTGAGCCTTCCTGCTCCCGGAGTGTATACGGTCACGGCCGAGAGGAGCGGGTTTAAGAAGTTTACCGCGGAGCAGGTCGAGTTGTCTTTGAACCAGATTTACGTGCTCCGGATACAGATGGAAATTGGAGCAGTGACCCAAGAGATCACCGTAAAAGCGGAACCGGCCCAGGTTCAGACGACAAGCATGCAGCTTGGAGCTACCATTACGGGTAATGCGATTGTGGATATTCCTCTGAACGGACGCAACTGGATTAGCCTGCAGCAGACGCTTCCAGGGGTTGTGGCAGCCATTGATTTTGATTTCAATTTTCCTACGAATGGCTCCCGTTCGCAGTCCAACGATTTTTTGATCAACGGGAACGATGCAAACGATTTACCACTGAACACACCGTTGGTGATTCCGAGTCCCGACGCAATCGCCGAAGTTCGCATGATCACCAGCACGATTAATCCGGAATATGGCCGGAACGGTGGGGCCATCATGAACGCGGTCACCAAGTCAGGATCGAATGCATTCCACGGTGACGCCTTCGAGTTCTACCGCGACCCCTTCCTGAACGCTCGCAATTTCTTCCTGCCGGAACACGCTCTGTTCCACCAGAATCAGTACGGCGGTACCCTCGGCGGGCCTCTGTGGAAGGACCATACCTTCTTTTTCTTCTCTTACCAAGGAACCAAGAACCGCGAACCTGTGGCGCCGGGCCGTGGCTTCGCAGGCGGTACCACAACCGTACTAACACAGGGCCAGCGCAACGGCGTGTTCCCGGACCTGGCGACATCGTCGGGGTTCTCGGCCGCCCCGCTGGCCGGTGAAGACGGTAACACCTACCCGGCGGGGACACCTTATTCGACGCTGTTTCCGACCGGGCACATCCCAACCGCGGATATAGACCCCGTGGCAATGGGTTTGGTCAACAAGTACATGCCCCTCCCGAACTTCGGCCCCACGGAGTTCTCCTGGAATCCCATCTCTGTCAACAATATTAACCAATACATCACTCGAATCGACCAGGATTTTGGCGCCAACGACTCGATTTTTGGCTATTGGCTCATCGAGCCAGAAACTTCCCTGTCTGACGAGTCCTTCGAGGGCGGAAGCCTGCCCGGCTTCGGGGAATCGGATAACTCCAAGATTAACAATATGAACCTCAATTGGGCCCACGTCTTCAGCGGCAATATGCTGAATGAAGCCCGAGTTGGATACAACCGGCTGAATTACCCAAGCGCCTTCCCCATCACCCCGACTCAGCCCTCCTCGGTGGGCTTCACCGGAATCAGTCCGCAACTCACCTCGGGAGCTGGCGTGCCTTGCATCGACATTACTGGTCTCAAGTCAGACACGGCGCAATGTGCTTTTGGGTTCAGCGTCGATGGTCCACAACCGCGCATCGATCAGACCTTCCAGGTGACGGACAACTTCTCTTGGATTAAAGGAAACCACACCCTGAAGTTCGGCTTTGATATGCGGCGCTCGGCAGTAGAAAACCCATTTGGGTTCATCAACAACGGCTACTATGACTTTTCCGCCCCGGCAGGCTTCCCATTCACAACAGGGAATCCATCAGCGGATTTTCTGCTGGGAGCGTCAGACTTCTATGAGCAAACCAGCGGGGGGTTCATCGACGCACGGGTCCAGGCGTACTATTCATATGCCCAGGACGAATGGAGAGTCCGGCCCGATCTAACCGTCACCTATGGATTGGGTTGGCAGATCAATACGCCGATTAAGGACATTTACAATGACGGCGTGGCTGTCAACGCTTTCCGTCCAGGCCAGCAATCGACAGTCTTCCCTACGGCCCCGGAAGGTTTGTTGTTTCCCGGCGATAGCGGAATTACAACATCCACTTATCATACCCACTACCATGACTTCGGACCACGGATTGGCTTTGCGTGGAGCCCCGGCAAGTCACGAAAAACGAGCATTCGCGCAGGATTCGGAATTTATTACAATCAGTCTGAAGAGGAGCTCACACTAGAGAATCTGCAGGCTCCTCCGTTCTCGCTGACTGACTATGGCGTCTCCCTGACCGCGGTACCGAACTTCGGCAATCCTTACGCAAGCGCCGATGGAAGCATTGTGATTCCGAATGCGTTCCCCTTCGCACCCCCAAAGCCCGGAAGTACAACCGTTGATTTCCTCCCCTATGAGCCAATGCGGCTGAATGTGATGGATCCCAACCTCCGGACGCAGGCTGCGTACAACTATAATTTCAATATTGAACGCGAACTGCCAAGCCAGACGATCCTGACGGCGGCCTATGTCGGCCATCAAGGGCGACATCTTGAGACGGCGTACGAACTGAATCCCGCCGGCCAAGCCCCGGGCGTCAATCCTGCCTGCGCAGCGATCCCCGGATGCAACGCCTTCCAACTTGGCTCTTATTATCCGTTCGGTGTTCCCTTCAGGTACGATCCCACCGTTTTCGGATCAGTCGGGCAGCAGGCAACGGACTCAAACTCAAACTACAATTCGCTCCAAATTACCTTGAACAAGCGCGCCACCCACGGCCTCACTTTCCTGGCCACTTACGCCTGGTCGCACTCGCTTGATACGAGTTCTAGCTTCGAGAATGTTGGAGGATTTGGAGAACCCAATCCTTTCAATTTACATTCAAACTACGGCGATTCTTCCTATGACGCGAGACAGCGATTTGTCGTCAGCTACGGCTATGAAGTGCCAAGCATCCGGCGATTTGGATCCTTCAACAAAATTCCAAGCGCAATCACCGACGGCTGGAGGTTTGCTGGCGCCACGACGTTCCAGGCAGGGTTTCCGGTCGGGCTTTCAGACTCAAGCAACGGATCGTTCATCTGCTACTCTTCAGTCAGCTTCTATGGCTGCCCTGACCGCCCGAACGTGCTCGGTTCTGTAACTAAGGTCGATCCACGGTCCAGTTCGTACACCGACAATGCTCTCGGCCTGGGCTCTCAAGACCACTATTACTTTGACCCCAATAGTTTCGCACCCGAAACGCCGGGAATCCTCGGTAACGCGGGGCGCAACTTCTTCCACGGTCCTGGCATCAATAATACTGACCTTGGAATATACAAAGACACGAAGATTACCGAATCCACCAAAGTGGAACTGCGATTTGAATTTTTCAATATCTTCAATCACACCCAGTTCAATAACCCCAGCGGCAACGTCTCGTCGGTGAATTTCGGCCGTGTGCTTTCGGCGCGCGATCCGCGAATTATCCAGTTGGCGGCCAAGTTCTACTTCTAGCATGGCCGGAGGCGGGGAGCCGGTGCGCGGCGTCTATTTAGAAAAGAGCTTCGGTAACGCGATATGCGAATCAGCCTGACAGAGTGGCGCGTCTCTTAAGGAATTCCGTAGCGCCGGTCTCGCCAAGCGGGACCAGCCCTGAAAATTGCCGCCGGGACGGCGGCGCTTCAAACGATCTTGTCACCATATTTTGTAATCCTCAGTAGTCATGCCGTCCAACGATCACTCCGCCGTCAGGCTCTCGAAATCCAGATTCATGGCCGGCGTCCAGTGCCTGAAGCGCCTGTATTTTCAGGTGCATCGTCCTGAGCTCGCTGCCCAGCCGGAGGAGTCTGCGTTGGCCACCCTCCAACAGGGGCAGCAGGTCGGCGAATTGGCGAGAGAGGCATTCCCCGGTGGCGTACTGGTCGAGGCAGACAAACTAAATCTTCCCGAAGCTGTCACGCGGACTGCGCAACTCATCGCCGACCGGGACGTCAAAACCATCTTTGAGGGAACCTTCAGGCAGGACGATATTGTTGTCCGGACGGATATTCTGGCACGAGGGCCGCAAGGCGGATGGCGCCTGGTGGAAGTGAAAGCCTCGACCGAGATTAAGAAACACCACCCTTACGACGTCAGCATCCAGCAATACGTCCTGAACGCTTCCCGCCTGGAGATTAGTCCCTGCCTCATGCACGTGAATCGGGAATATGTCTATGACGGGCAGAAGTATGACCTCGAAAGGCTCTTCACGATTCGGAACATGGGGCCGGAAGTGGAGAAGTTGCGAGCGAAACTGCCGGAACTGATCAGGCAGCAGCGCGCGGTCCTTTCCCGGCCCGATCCTCCGGAAATTGCGCCGGGCCGTCACTGTGAAGATCCCATTCGGTGCGAATTTTACGACCACTGCAATCCCGAGTTACCGGATGACCACGTCCAATTGCTGCCCGCCATCTCAGCAACGCGGCTCAATCAACTGGCCGCCAGGGGCATCACTTCCGTCCATGAGATTCCTGCAGATTTCCCCCTCAGCGCGCGGCAACGCCGCGCCTGCCATTGTGTCCAGACCGGCGCGCCATGGTTCGCCGAAGGCTTGAAAGAAGCGATTGGCCAATTAGAGTATCCACTCCACTTTATGGATTTCGAAACGGTGAATCCGGCCCTGCCGCGATTCGCCGGCATGCGGCCTTACGACCCGATTCCCTTCCAGTGGTCTGTTCACACCAGAGAAACGGCTGACGGCCCGCCGGAGCATCACGAATTCCTTGCCGAGGACGAGAGCGATCCCAGATTGCTATTCCTCGATTCACTGCTGGGAATCATTGGACGGGACGGCCACATCGTCGTCTATAACCGTACCTTCGAATCCCAGCGCCTGGAGGACCTCGCCCGTTGGGTTCCTGAATACGCCGGCCGGATTGGCCAGGTCCAGGCAAGGCTCTGGGACCTGCTGGATGCCGTCCGAAAGCATGTCTATCATCCACGTTTCAGGGGTTCGTTTTCCCTCAAGCACGTTTTACCGGCGCTGATTCCTGATATGACGTATGCCGGAATGCAAGTGGCGGACGGCGAGGAGGCCGGGCTGACTTGGGAGAAAATGGTCCGCGGCCAGGTGAGCCAGCAGGAAAAGGCAAGGCTTCGCAACGCTCTGCTGGAATACTGCAGCCTGGATACACTTGCCATGGTTCGGCTGCTGGATTACCTGACGAATGCTGCCTCCAGCGAAACGTAGACAGGTCCCCGCTCCCTCCATCCGGATTCATCCGTCCGATTTTTTCCTTCGGTGCCCGACAGTACAATGAAATAAGAAAGCCCGGACCGCACTTCAACGTCCGCGGTCGAGGTGAGCGGATACCACCAGGGGACGACAGAGGAAATGAGATTCCGAAGCGCCTGTGGCTGGCGCGTCAGTAAAAGAGATACTTCCGCCAGCGCTGGTCTGCGCGGCCGAGCATCCGCATGATGTGGCGGCTGGTGTGCAGCGTGAAGGGCCGCGGCTGGCGTCGCAATGTGAGCCCCGCCTCTTCAGGCAACCGATCACCCTTCCGGCTGTTACAGGTGTGGCAGCAGGCCACAAGATTGTCCCAGTCGGAGTGGCCGCCCCTGGATCGCGGGATGATGTGATCGAGGGTCAATTCGGCAGCCGGCAAAATTTTGCAGCAGAACTGGCACGTGTAGCGGTCACGAATCAGAATGTTCTTGCGCGAAAGCGGACGCGACTGATGGGGAATACGCCGGAACTCGGTGAGCCGGATAACGGAAGGTATCCGGAACTCAACCCGCGCCGAGTGCAGATAGCCGCCGTTCTCTTCCTCGGTAATCGCGTTGCCTTTGAGGACAAGCACAATGGCGCGCCTGGCCGCAGTCACGTTGATGGGCTCATAGGTCGCGTTCAGCACGAGAACAGGCGCCTGCAACAGGCTTTCACTGGCGGCCGCCATACCCATAACCTCTCAAGGGGTTACAACCCCTCTCAGCAAGAAGATCATTATGTCCAGTCACGGCCAGCTTCGTCAACACCTCCCGGCTGGGGTAAGCCTGTCGTGTCCGGGAATTGTGGCGTCGCACGCGCCATCGCCACGGCATAGACTTTTGCAGCGCCCTGCTTCTTTAGCACGGACGCGCAGGCCGACAGCGTGGCGCCTGTGGTCATCACGTCGTCCACCAGAATTACCTGACGGCCTGTTATCAGCTCCGGCTTCGCCACCGCAAAGGCGTTGCGAACGTTTTCGCTGCGGGCCTGGAATCCCAGGCCGGCCTGGGGGAGCGTCGCGCGAGTGCGAACCAGCATCCCGGTGGCGACTGCCAGCCTCTTTCCTGCCGGTGTTCGATGGAGACTGTGCTTTAATCCCTCTGCCAGCAGACGGGCCTGGTTGTATCCACGCTCACGCTCGCGGGAATGGAAGAGCGGAACCGGAACGATGAGCCGAGATTCGCCGTTGATTGCGCCAGGAATCTTTACGCAGGCATCTGCAAGCAGCGCGCCCAACCTTCTGCCCAGACTCTCCCGGCGCCGGAACTTCAACTGGAGGATCAGCAACCGGAGGTTTCCGCGATAAACTCCAAAAGCGCGGGCAAGATCGAAAGGAGGACCGTTGGCGACGCAGGCGCCGCAAAGCACCTGGGCAGCGTCGGCGGCCCGCTCGGACGCGATGGGAAGCCCGCACCGCTCACACGAGATTCCTTCCCAAGGCTCTACCCCGGACCAGCACTTGCGGCACACACCCAGGCCGCCGGCATCAGCAACTTCACCGCTGCAGATGGAGCACGTTGTGGGGAAAACAACTGCGAAGAGACCGTCGATCAGTTCTTGAACAATGCGACGCCGATGCGGAATGGAAGGCAAACACGAAATGAAAGCGATCCTCGCTCGCCGTGGACTGCAGGCCGTTACAGCAGGCCCTTCTCCTGCTTTTCCTGACATTCAATGCAGTGGCGGGCCCATGGAACAGCATCCAGGCGCTTGATCTGGACGTCCTTCTGGCATTCCACGCAAAACCCGTACGAGCCATCATCGGCCCGCCGGAGGGCTTCCTGGATAAGCTGCAATATCCGCCGGTTATCGTTGCTTTGATGGAAAAGAAATTCTTTGGTGTACGAATTCGCCGCGCGGTCGGCAAGGTCCTGTGTGATCTCGATGTCTGCCTCGCGGCCGTCATGGTCTGACCTGACAACCATTCGGCGAATTTCTTCCTGCTTGGCCAGCAACTGCTTCCGATAGTGTTCGACTTTCCGCTTATCCATGGTCCTCTAATATAAATTCCTTCAGCGGGTCAAACCGTTCATTGTAGCTTCTGGATTTCACAGGCGTCAACACCATGAGTACCCTAAAGGGCCGATCGGGCGCAGAGCGGGCTTCATTGCAGAACCAACAGAGACAGTTAGGCTGGAGAGAGAATGGGCGTACCTGGGCCTCTTTTCAGGACATCGGATTCAGAATCTATCGGCTCTCTTGCGCAGGCCGGCGCAACGGCAGATGGGCGAGACTAGCCATTCGAAATCGGGAGCTGCACAGGCTGCTCCAAGGTAAAGTCCAGGACAGTTTCACTCGGGACGTGGACCTGCTGGCCGTGCGTCATTACGGAAACGGCTGTGCCGGCGCCTGCGCCGACACCCGCGCCGATGGCGGCTCCTTTGCCGCCGCCAGCAATGGCCCCGATCACCCCGCCGGCCAGCGCGCCAATCCCGGCCCGCTTGGCCGTCTGGTGGCCGCGAGAGCTTCCTTGAACCTCATAATCACCTGTCACGATGTTGTGGGTTGAGCCATTCAACATGATGCCAGTAAGCACCAGGCGAAGCTCAGATTGCCCCTGGATGCGTCCCGCTGATTTCACCTGCTCCAGCTTCCCATAAACCGTGGTCCCTTTGGCCGCAACTTGCGTGGAGTCTACGATGAGCGGATCTTCGAGGCTTGCCTGAAAAGTGTCGCCGACCTTGTTCTGGTCCGAATTGATACCATCAATCATCCGCACCACGATGTGCGTCCCGGCAGGAACCAGAACGTTCGCGCCGGATGTCGTGCTGGCCGTTTGAGCGGGTGCTGCAGCTTCCTTAATGACAGGAGCGGGCGCGACCGCGGGCGCTGCCGCCGAGGGAGTAGCCGCAGGCCCGCCGAATACTATAGAATCGATATCAGCAATCGCATAGTGCATGAGCTGATTGTTCGTGTAGAAGGTCACTTGAGAGTCCGTGCCACCCAGGTATTTGCCTTGGACGGTCTGGCCGTTCTTGAACTTTATACTGTCGGCGTGCAAGAGAGGGACGAGGAAGCAAACAGTGATTGCCGCCGCCCAGAAGTTTCGTGTCTTGAAAAAGTTCATACACAGCCTCCTTCCTTTACCACTACTTTGAAGCCGAAATTTCAGCCGGAGAAGCCCTGTCGCAGAGCGTGGCGCACGCGACCTGGCACGCTCTGAACTGCTCCCCTCGACTCGTTGGCCCTTCACTTAAATTACTCTTCACCGGAGGGATACAGCAAGCGATTTTCCGCGCTTGCATTACTGCGACCATTCGGTAACCTGCCGAACCCAGCGGTGCCTGGCCAGTTGCGCCTGGAGTTCTGGAGGCAGCGCGCCGGCGTCGCTGGCGGCGATGTTCGACTCAACGTGTCGAAGTTTCCGCATTCCTGGAATAATGGTGCTGACTGTGGGATTGCCCAGGATAAAGCGCAGCGCCATTTCCGGCATGGTCATTCCTCGGGGCGCCAGCGGCTTCAGCGCCTCAACATGTTCCACGCTGCTCTTCAGGTTCTCCGGAACAAAATAGGTGTTGCGCCAGTCATCCTTGGGCCATTTGCTATCGAGCGTCAGGGCGCCCGTCAGCGTGCCCTCGTCAAACGGGACCCTCGCTATCACCGCGACGTCCATCTCTCGGCATGCTGGGAAAAGCTCATCCTCGGGATTCTGGTCAAAGATGTTGTAGATGACTTGCACGGCATCCACTAGGCCGCTCCTTACGGCGCGCACTCCGTTCCACGGCTCCCAACGATTGATGCTGATCCCGACCGCGCGGATAAGCCCTTGCCGCCGCAAATCGTCCATCGTTTTCGACCACCGGTCATCCGCCACCCAGGAATCTTCCCAGGTGTGGAACTGCATCAGGTCAAAACTTTCAAGCCCGGCATTCTTCATGCTGCTGTGCGTGTATTCTTCGATGTGATCGGGCGGAAAACAGTCATCGAGCGTGTACTCGCGCCGGCTGGGCCACTGCAGGTTCTTCGGCGGAATCTTCGTCGCGGTATAAAGCTTCTTGCCAGGATTGGCACGGACGATCCTGCCCAACAGTGCTTCACTGCGGCCATCGCCGTACGCCCAGGCTGTATCAAAGAAGTTGCAGCCCAGGTCCACCGCATGCTGGAGGGAGCCGAGCGATTCTTCGTCGTCTGAACCCGTCCAGCCCGCCATTCCCCACATGCCGTATCCCATCTCACTGACCGCCCAGCCCGTCCTTCCGAACTTCCGGTATTTCATCACTCCCCCTTCAGCATTCGCATTCTCTTTTGCGCGTTTTCTTTAGCTTGACTGAACCAACCGGCACAGCAAGATGGCCGGCAACCCGTCGATCATCTTTCGAGCTTTAATTCCCGCGCAAGCTTCCGCTCATCAAACGGCGAGCAGTGGAACGTCCGGCCATCAATTTCGAACGTCGGGGTCCGCTGTTTGCCTTCATTTACACTCATGACGAATTCGCAGGCCTTGGGGTCCTTCTCAATGTCGATCTCTTCGAAGGGCACATGACGCTGCTCGAGAAATTTTTTCGCTTCGGCGGAATCTTCACACCAGCACCGCGTATAAATCCGGATCATTCCTCGCCTCCAACTTCCTCTGCCTAATTTGCAAGAGCGACCGGGATTCATCCCGGAGCGGCCGGGGAGCGCAGTCATGGCCCTGCATCACCGCATCTCGGGCACAATCCTCAAGCTGTTTATGGTAATCCGTGGTGGCTTCCTGTGACAATACGCGCAGGTTGCGCAATATCGGGCGATTTCGAAACACGCGGCATGCTGTTCGTTGTAACATGCCACTTCACATGGAGAAAACCCCAGCGAACGTCGGATTCAAGTCGGGCCTGTATTTCATCGGAGTTTTCGGCGCCGTAGCGCTGGCGCATTTCCCTTTTTTGCGCTTGCCCTATTTCTGGGATGAAGCCGGATACTACATCCCGGCGGCGCTCGACTTCTTCCGTCATGGGCTCCTGATTCCACAGAGCACCCTGACGACAGGACACACGCCGCTGATTCCCGTCTATCTTGCGCTGGCGTGGCGGCTGCTGGGGTTTTCTCCGCTGATGACGCGGCTCGCCATGGCGGCGTTCGCGGCTGGGACGCTGGTCGCGCTCTACGCGCTGGGGCGCGCCGTGGCCGGCCGTGAGGTTGCGCTCTGGGCATGCATCCTGCTCGCTGTGTCGCCCCTGTTTTTCGCCCAAACCACGTTGGCCTTTTTGGACCTTCCAGCATCGTTCACCACTACTGTGGCTGTGTGGGCGCTTCTCCGGCGCCGCCTGGGTTGGTTTGCCCTGTCTGCGTCGATTGCTGTTCTGACCAAGGAGACCGCTATCGTCATCGTTCCGGTGGCAATCGTCTTCGTCTGGCGGTCCCAAAAGCACATGGACAGGAGCACCTGGATACGGCTGGCGACGCCGGTTGCTGCGCTGGCAGCCTGGGCTGTTTATTACCATCACGCCACCGGCTTCTGGACAGGAAACCCAGAGTACCTTCAGTACAATCTCTACTCTACCCTCGGACCGGTCAGGATCGCGTCCAGCTTTGCGCGCCGCCTGTACCAAGTGTTCATTGCAGGATTCAACTGGTTGCTGGTCGGAGCAGCGCTTTTGGGTTTGCGGAGGATGAAAGCAGCTCGACAACAGAACGCTGCAGAGGGCACTACGAGGAATGAGGAAGGTCCCGAAGGCGCTCGCAAAGAATTTTTCTTTCTCGCGGCAGTGCTGGTAGCGGTTTATATCGTCATGCTCAGCGTGGTGGGTGGCGCAGTGCTGGCACGTTATCTTCTGCCGATGCTTCCCTGCTTCTATCTGGCTCTCGTGCTGCTCGTAGAATTCCTCCCGCGCCCAGTGATGCGCGTGGCGTTTGTTCTTGTTGCCGCAGGTTTTGTGACGGCATGGTTCGTCAACCCAAGCTATCCCTTCGCGTATGAAAACAATCTCGCTTACGTAGACTTCATCCACTTGCACCAGCAGGCGGCGGAGTGGCTTTCTGCCCGGCCGGAGACTCCGCGCATCCTCACGGCGTGGCCCGCCACCGATGAGCTGAGCCATCCCGAACTGGGGTACGTGAAAAAGCCGTTGCGTGTGGTTGGCGTTCCGAGTTTCGCACCCCCGGACTTCAGGAATATCCCCGGCGGTTCGTTTGACCTGGTTTATTTATACTCGCGCCAATGGGACCCGCCGGACAACTGGCTCCGGCGCATGCCATGGCTCGCCCGGGCCGGTAAGTACACGCCGCCGATCCGTCCGGCTTTTCTAGCCTTCCGCTATCAGTTGCACGAAGTCGCCTCCTTCGAGCGGCGCGGGCAGTGGGTGAAAATCTACGCGAAGAGCACGAGCGCTGCTCCGGATGCCAACCCGAATTTCTGAGGAACCGATTGCGCTCCGGTGCTGGCGGCGATAGACTCATGCGTCCGCAGGCTTGGCGTAGCAAAACATCATTCTCGTCATTATCAAGGAGGAAATTTCAAGATGGACAGCAAAAGGATCTCTCGACGCAATTTCATGGGGCGTGCCGCAGGAGCGGCCGGCGGCATCCTGGCAGGACAGGCCATTCGCCTGGAGGCATCGGCGCCGGAAGCCACACCTGCACGACCCGCTGCTCCCAGTGACACAGTGCGCTTTGGCATCATCGGCGTTGGCATGCGCGGCTCCGGGCTGCTGCGCGACGCGATCTCGCTGCCGGGCGTCGAGTGCGTTGCGGCTTGCGAGCTTTACAGCGGCCGGCAGGAGCTTGCCCGGCAGATTGTCGGCAAGCCCATCGAGGTGACCGGACGCTATCAGGAGTTGCTCGAGAACAAGGATATTGATTGCATCATCGCCCCCGTACCCGACCACTGGCACCAGCGCATCGTGCTCGACTGCTGCCAGGCCGGCAAAGACGTTTACGTCGAGAAGCCCATGACCCACGAAGCGCAACAGGGCTTCCCTATGATCGAGGCGGCAAAAAAGTACAACCGCATTGTGCAGGTGGGCAGCCAGGAACCAAGTTCCGTGATTTACCAGAAGGCCCGCGAACTGCTGCGCAAGGGAGTCATCGGCGACGTCTGCCTGGTAGAATCGTCGCTCGGACGCAACAGCGCGTGCGGGGCCTGGAACTATACCATCCCGCCGGACCTCTCTGCGGAAACCCTTGACTGGGAAACATGGCTGGGGCCGGCGCCCAAGCGGCCGTTCTCGGCGCAGCGGTTTACGCGCTGGCGCAACTGGCAGGATTACGGCGAAGGCGCTTCCGGCGACCTGTTCATCCACTCGCTGACCGGCATTCATTATTCGCTGGACGTGACCGCGCCGCCCAAACGCGCTGCCACGATGGGCGGCCTCTTCCGTTGGAAAGAGGGACGGGATGTCCCCGATGTGATCACCACCGTCTATGAATACCCTAATTTCCGCGCCACGCTTCGGGTGACGCTCAACACCAGCGATGATGAGATCTACCGATTCATGGGCACGCGCGGCATCATGCAAATCCAAGGCATCGAAAATCCCAGCGGGTTCACCATTTGGCCGCAGGACGGCGAGGACCACAGCCCTTGCACACCCGCATGGCCGCAGCCAATGTCGGGTACCTACGCGAAGAAGTGGCATGCTGAGCACGACACGGCTCCTGGCGCTGCGCAGCCGATCGAGGCCACCGGCTACTACGCTCCGCCGGACTACAACGACACGCGCGAGCACCTGTGGAATTTCTTTCAGTCCGTCAAGACGCGGCGGCCCTCGGTGGAAGACGCCGAGTTCGGCAACCATGCCGCCATCGCCTGCCACATGGCCAACTATTCCTACTTCAACAATGCCATCGCCGTGTGGAACGCAGAGGAACGGAAGCTCACTTCGGCGTGATGGGACGGTAGAGGTCCGGGCTGTGAGAAGCGGAGTCTGGCAATTGATCGAGGGCCGGACGAGCTGTGAAAGATTCAAACGAGCAGCCGGCCGAGTCCGCAGGTGTGTATTTTGGCCCAGAGGGCGGGCCATTGCGGTTGGTCTCGCGCTGGTTGTTCAGTAGCCGAAATTGCCCTGCCACATTTTCCTGATCATCTGCACGTTTCGACCTCGAATTTCCCAGCTCCTGCTGGAGCCAACGTCGGGGCGTGCACATCTGCAATCAGCGAACCACAACGGGCCAACTCACAACTCGATATGGGTCCCGGGCTTTTCCCGGCAGCGGAGTGTATCGTCTGTCTATATAGGTGGCCGGTTGTCCAGTAGTCTTGCTAGCAGTCGGTTTCCGTGCGAATAATCGACAGAGAGGCATGAAGAATTTACCGTGAAATGTTTACCTCCTGTCCAGTAACTCGCTTTATATCACCAAATCAATTCTGCAATGTAATGGCAAAGTTGTTGCAGCATTCACGGAGCGCGGCGAAAATCCAAGAATCTAAAAAGGGGGCATGAATGAAATTACGAAACATTCGGTCATGGGTCCTCACCCTGGCCTTGGCCGCAGGGCTGGTTCCGTGCTCACTGGCGCTCGGGGCACAAAACCAAAATGAACGGCAGCAACCGCCCGGCGCTCAACAACAACCGCCCAGCGCTCAACAACAGCCGCCCGAAAGTCAACAGCCAAGCGAGAACCAACCCAAGACCTATACCGGCAAAATCGTGAAGACGAAAACGGGCAAATACGCTTTGTTGACGGATCCACAGGCGGGTAAAGGCTTCTTCCTGGATAATCAACAGGAAGCCCAGAAATATGAGGAGAAGAACGTAAAGATCGTGGCAACACTGGATCCGCACACGATGGTTCTTCACATCATCAATATTCAACTTGCGTCCTGACAACGCGAAGGCGCCCACGGGCGCGCAGCAACCTGCAACTTGATGGGCTTAACCTGAAAATTCCACCCGGTAAGGTTTACACATGGGCGGACTCGCGGCGGTAGATCGAAGCAGTGTTGGCTGCCGCCGCGGGTCTTCCTGCCGTGGATAAGAAAAGGGTCGCCGCACCTGCCGCAATCAGCACCGCGTAAGGGCAGGCGTTTACGTGTGCCTGGCCAAAATCGGCATGACGGCCTGTTGAATTTCACCGGTGACGCGGGCGTCCTGTTCCTCGACATACACATTCACTTCGCTGCGCACGCCAAAGTCATCGAGATAGATTCCGGGCTCGACCGAGAAACAGACGCCGGGCAACACCTGGCGGGAATCGTGGGTCTCGAAGTTGTCCATGTTGGCGCCGTTGCCATGAACGTCTTCCCCAATGGAGTGGCCGGTGCGGTGGACGAACTTATCGGCGTAGCCCGCCCGCCCGATCACACTGCGCGCCGCGTCGTCCACCTGGTAGCCGTAAAGCGCCCTTCCCTGCTGCATGGCAGCTTTCACGAGATTGACCGCCGCATCGCGCGCTTCGCGGACGATCGTGAATATCTCTACGTAACGGCTTGGGACCGTCGCGCCCACAAAACCCGTCCAGGTGACATCGAAATATACCGCCTCGGGCTTTGACTGCTTCGCCCAAACGTCGAGCAGCACAAAATCGCCTTCGCGGATGGGCAGAGCGGATCCCTTACTGGGAGCATAGTGCGGATTGGCGCTGTTGGCATTGACAGCCACGATAGGGGCCTCGTCTGTCTCAAGGCCGCTCGCCGCAAACATGCGCAGCATCTCCTGTTGCACATCAAGTTCGGTTAGGGCCTTTCCAGCACGCACGGACTCGCGGACGGCCGCAAAAGCCCGGTCGATTGCGGCGTGCACGGCCTTGCCGGCTTCGAGGTGCGAGGCCAGGGCGGCCGCGGACCAGCGTGCCTCGAACAACTGCACGAGATCCGCGGAAGAGATCACTTCGACGCCAAAGCTGCGGACAAGTTCGATGGTTCCGGCATCCACCAGACCGACGTAAGGGATATCGTTCAACGGCGAATACTGCATGGCAATGCGCCGTTTGCCGGCGAGCATCTGGCGCAGATGTTCGCGCTGTTCGATCCAGGAGGAATAAAGATGCAGCGCGCCGGGAAGACCGTCGAGATTGCCGCGCTCGATCCGGTGAACAAGGCGGCATGGCTCGCCCGATGACGGGACCAGGCAATACCATCGGCGGGTACACATAGGAGCAGCAATCTTCAGCACACGATAAGCAATAGGGTCCCGATGATGGTGATCGTAAAAAAGCCAGCCGTCGAGGTTGGCCCTGCGAAGTTCGGATTGAATGGCGTCAAGGTCCATGGTGGATTCTCCTTGGGTCCTCCTGATTCCGGCGAGGAGATCTCATCTCTTCTCAAAATATCAGAGGCAGCTCGCGCAAAGGCGCTAAGGCGCAGAGAGGCGCCGCGGCGCTTCACCGGCCTTCCGCGGTCTTGCGGAAGAACGGCTGCCACTGCTCGGGACGCGGCGGAGCAGTGAGCAGGCTGACCCCCACCAGGCTCACGACCGACGCGGAGAGCGCGGGAAAAATCATGGGCACGATTGGATCAAGGTTAAAACTTTTCCAGGCCACCGCTACCACGGTGCCAGCCGCGATCGAACTCAGGCCGCCTGCCGTGGTCGCCCGCTTCCAGAAAAACGCCGCAACCACCACCGGCGTTATGCCGGCGCCGTAAACGTCGTATGCGTAAACGGCCGTGCGCAGGATGGACGGCTGGAAGCTCTGGGCCAGCGCCAGCAGCCCCAGCAGCACCACCACAACGCGCGACATCAGCAACAGGCTGCGGTCGCTGGATTTCTTCATGACGAAACGCTCGAGGACGTCGTGCACCACGCTGGTGGCAGGCGAAAAAAGATAGTTGTTGCCGGTGGAAATCACCTTGGCGAATATCGCCGCGAGGAAGATGCCTCCAATTATGGGCAGCACACCGTATCGGGCCGTGTAGGGAATCAGGCCCCAGGCGGGAAGCTGGCCGGACTCGACCTGGCTGTGAAACATCACCCCGCCCACAATTGCCAGCAGAACAATCACCGTTTCCAGCACAACGGTGCCGATGATCCATCCCACCACGGAAAGGCGCGCGTCTCGCTCGCTGCGGGCGGAAAAGAATTTCTGGTACATCGCCTGGTTGCCGAGCATCAACGTGAAGGTAGGCAGGAAGTAGCCAAGCGCCTCGCCCCAGGTCATAGTGCCCATCGCCGTCAGATGGCTGGAGGGAAGGGCCGCGGTCACCGCAGGCCAACCGCCCGCGTGGCTGATCATGGCAGGCAGCGCAAACAGGCATCCGATGGTCACCAACAGGCCAATCACGAGATCGGTGTAGGCCACCGAAGACATCCCGGCCAGGGCCGTAAACAGGATGACAAATACCGCAAGGATAATGGTCCCCGCGGTTTCGCTCATTCCAAATGCCAACTCCAGAATCCTCCCGCCGCCGCGGAACTGATAGCTCACAATGGCCGTGTAGGAAACGATGATGCAAATCGTGCCCAACACTCGCGCCATAGGGCTGTAGCGAACTTCAAGCAAATCCGGAATCGTGTACTGCGCAAAGGATCGTGCACGGCCGGCGATGAAATAAATCACCAGCAACCCGGCCCAGCCTCCAGCCGGCAGCCACAGTGACGCCAAGCCCTGTTTGTAGGCGAATTCGGCGCCAGCAAAAAGACTTCCCGCGCCGATCCAGGAGCAAAGCAGGGTGAAAATCAGCACCCAGACCGAAAGCTGGCGGTCGGCCACCATGAAGTCGTTGTGGGTCCTCAGCTTGACCGATCGAAGGACGCTGACGACAAGCAGCGCCAGCACGATCAACGCAAGGCTGATGGCATAAATCATCGCCTAATGGCCTTTCAGTTCCGCCAATGCTTCGAAGCGCGCAACGGTAGCGAGGCCGCTGCCCACCCAGAGAAAAAATGCTTGGAAAGAAAAGGATTCAAGGATCTCTCTCGCAAAGGCGCAAAGCACAACGGGGACTATCGCTGCCGCTCGCCAAAGATGGCCGTTCCCACTCGAACGATAGTGGCTCCCTCTTCGATGGCGATTTCAAAATCGTGGCTCATGCCCATGGAGAGTTCCCGCATTTGGACACCCGGCAGTCGCTGGGCGCCAATGCGCTCGGCCAGTTCGCGCAGCCGCCGGAAATAGGGCCGGACAGCCTGCGGATCATCGAAAAACGGCGGCAGGGTCATCAGGCCCCGCAACTCGAGCGACCGCATCATCGCCATCCCCTCGGCCATCCGAACCAGATCATCCTGCTCCACTCCGAACTTGCTGGGTTCCTCTCCCAAATGAACCTCAATAAGGACGGGCATCTTGCGACCGAGCGCCGCAGCTTCGCGGTCGATTTTTTCCGCCAGGTGCAGCGAATCAACGGAATGGATCCAGTCGAACAGCCGGCAGGCGTGTTTCGCCTTGTTGGACTGCAGATGGCCGATCAGGTGCCAAACGGCGTCAATGTCTTCGAGTCTCCGGCGCTTTGCCGACGCCTCCTGCACACCGTTCTCGCCGAATTCGCGCAGACCTGCGCCATGCGCCTGGCGGATGGCCTCTGCCGGCTGGGTTTTGGAAACGGCGATCAACCTTACATCCTTAGCGTCGCGGCCTGACCGCTGGCATGCGCGGTGGATGCCCTCCTGAACGCGTTCGATGTTTTCAGCGATATTCAAAATGAAGGTCCCCAAAGACTGCTTCGCAGCGTTCCGCCAGACAAACCCTTCCGCCTGGCAATGTGTTGTGCAAAACCGTTATTTTACCATCGCCACTACGCCAAGTTTTCGCCTTGTGGTGGAGGAACGTCCGATGTTACTATTGCAATCCGCGTCCTGGCAAATCAGGATCTCATTTCCGCTTCCACGGTCACAAAGAAAGAGTATCCGGGAACACAATTCAGGGCCAGATGTTTCAAGTCGGGGGGAAGAAGGAATGTCCCACGGGATCTTTATCACTTTTGAGGGGATTGACGGGACAGGAAAAAGCACGCAAGCCCGCCGCCTTGCAGCTTACCTCCGCAAACGCGGGATCGCTGCGGTGGCGACTCGCGAACCCGGAGGAACCAAGGTAGGCGAGCAGATCCGCCGCCTGCTGCTGGATCCAAAAATCACCCGCCTGTCATCGCTGACCGAGCTGGCCCTGATGTACGCGGCCCGAGAGCAGCATCTGGAGGAAGTTGTGCGGCCGGCGCTTGCACGGGGTCAGGTGGTGATCAGCGACCGTTACAATGACGCGTCGTTCGCGTACCAGGGTTACGGACGGATGCTCGGCTCGCAAACGGTGCGGGAAATGGACCGGATCATCTGCGGAAGAACCCAACCCGAATTGACCCTGCTGCTGGACCTCGAACCGCAGTTGGCGCTGAAACGCGCGCGCAAGAGGAACAAACACCAGCGGATGAAGAATACTCGTTTTGAAAACCATGGGCTAAAATTCCAGCAGAGGGTCCGCACGGGTTATCTGGCCTTGGCACGGCAGCAGCCGCGAAGAATCAAGCTCGTCCAGGCTGATCGGTCCATCGCCGAAATCGAGGCCGAAATCCGCAAGATTGTGGATCCATTACTGGCGCGGCGCCACGTGCGCGTGAAGTCGAATGGCGGATTGCGCCGAAGGTAGAGTGGCGTGAAAAAGCGCGCCAGGCACCAATAAGAGATCATGAGATTTGATTCTTTCCTGGGGAATACCAGAGCGGTCCAGTCGGTGCGCGACATGCTGCGTCGCGGCCGCGTACCGGGATCGCTCCTGTTCACGGGGCCGGAAGGGACCGGGAAAAAGACACTTGCCCTGATGCTGGCCAAGGCATTGAACTGCGAACGGCGCGGTCCCGAGGGCGACGACTTCTGTGGCGAGTGCAGCCGTTGCCGCAAGGCCGATGAGTTTATTGCCACGAGCACAGAGGACCTGGCGCGGCGGCGCGAAATCAAAGACGCACAGAAACGGACGGAGGGCCTGGTCTACCTTGACGTTCAACTGATCGAGCCGATCACACGGTACATTCTGATCGAGCAGATCCGCCAGCTCCGCGCAACGGCCTATACGCGCCCCTTCAACTTTTCGCAACGGGTCATGATTGTGGACCAGGCGCAAGCCATCCATTGGCAAGCCGCTGACCTGCTGCTGAAAGTGCTGGAAGAGCCGCCGGAAACCACCACCATCGTGCTGATCTGTCCCAACGCCTATGAACTGCGCCCAACCCTCCGGTCGCGCTGTCTGACTCTGCAATTTGCGCCGGTGGAAGAAGCGGTGATCGAGCAAATCCTGCGGGAAGAACGCGGAATTGGGAACAAGGACCTTGCTCTGGCGCTGCGAGTGGCGAACGGAAGCATCGCGGCGGCCAGGAGCCTCGACCTGAAATCCTACGTGGAACAGCGAAGACCGTGGCTGACATTGCTGGACACGGTAGCACGGCCATCCAGCCGTAGCCTGGCGCCGCCGCAGTGGAAAGCCCTGTTTGATGCTACAAAGCAGTTGGCCGATGAGCGGGACCGTGTTGAGGAATCGCTCAGGACGGGATCTATCCTCCTGCGCGATGTCATGCATGTGCTGGTGGGCGCGGAAACCGGCGCGGTGACGAATGTCGATCTGCTGCCGCGACTCGAGAGCTGGGCGAAGGCCCTCGGCCTGACGCGCATCCAAAAACTCGAGGAGGGCATCGAACGCGCCCACAGCCTGCAGAACCGCAACGTGAACCAGCAGCTCACCTACGACGCGCTGACCGCAGAAGTGCTCAGTTCCCCGCCCCTGTCCTGAGGAAAATTGGCGAACTTCAGATGCCGCCCCTTCCGAACCGTTCCATCTGAAACACCGGGCACGTTGTGCCGGCCAGCCACTAAAGAACGCCCGCAGACGCGAAGTTGTGGTGCGGCCCTGGATGTGTTATAAATACTTCAGACGTAAGTCCCATTTCTTCTGGTCAATTTTTCAATTGCGAAGAAACCGGAACGCGAAAATTCTCATCTACTAGTACGGGACTTTACGCAATTCATCCTTTCGCAAGACGCTGAGGGGCTTGCATTATGGAACAGTTCAAGGAGTATCAAGCTGTGAATCGAAAACTAATTCGCCCATCACTCTCCGATGTTCAAGAACAAATGTCCGGGCGGGTGCAGAGAAAGAAGCCGGCGCCACCCGACCAGACCAACGCTGAAAACTTCTATTACCTGAAACAGATGCAGTCCAGGACTCCCATGGTTGTGGTGCTGGACCAGGGGGAAACCGTCCATGGCGTCATCGAATGGTACGACAGGCAGTGCATTAAAGTGCATCGCGCTAACGAACCGAACCTTCTGATTATGAAGAGTTGCATTCGTTACATGTACAAGGAGTCAGACGCCAGCAATAATGGCAATGGTTCCTACGGTGGCGATATTGAAGTGGAATAACACTTGCGTCGGATCGGGTCCTTACTCCGGGGTTGCACCATCTTCCGGTAATAGAAACTTCGCGTAAGCGGGGAATGCCAGCATTGGCTGAATGGCATCGCAGTTTTGCTTCACGGCACTATCGCTGGAAGCGCCTCTGCGTCTGGCGCACGATTGAAAACCGCTTGACACGAGGCTTTGAGCCTTCCTAGCATGTGAGGGGAGGTTGCTGCCTTGGGTAGTTCCATGAGTCATCGCAAAAGTTCGGCTCCAACCCGGGACCTGCCGCGGCACAACTTCGGGGGCGGTAAACTGCACGGAAAAAGCGCCGGCGAATGCGCGCTGGCCGCGCTGCTGGGCGTCTGTTTGTTTCTGGCCTTTCAGACGGCGCCTATTCATGCCCAGGAGCACCGGACCAAAGTCCCCATCGTCAGCAAGCTGACTACCAGCAACCGCCCGGCGGCTTACAGTGGAAAGATCCAGTCGCTTGACATGAAGCAGGGGATAATGAACGTCAATCCCATCGAGGGCCGGGGCAGCGAGATCTTCCCTTTTAAGAAGAATGTTCGCATCCAGAATCTCAACGGTGGCAGGATGGACCTGAGCGCACTGATTCCTGGAACGGCAGTGCTGATTTACTTTGACCAGAAGTCCGGCGAGCGCACGATCAAGAATATTGTTGTTCTGAGTTCCGGAAAAGAGCAGGCAAAAGACAAACCGGCGCCTGCCTCGTAGTAATCGCGCCGGAATCGGCCGACCTCCTGACACTCCATGAAAATTGGAATCACCTGTTACCCAACCTATGGCGGAAGCGGCGTAGTAGGCACGGAACTTGGCCTGGAACTGGCCGCGCGCGGCCACGATATCCACTTTATCAGTTACGCTCTTCCGGTGCGCGTTCTTGAACTCTCTGAAAACATCCATTTCCACGAAGTGGAAGTGTTGAATTATCCGCTATTTGACCATCCGCCGTACACCCTTGCGCTGGCCTCGCAGATGTACAACGTGGCGGTCAACGAGCAGCTCGACATCCTGCACGTCCATTACGCCATTCCTCATTCCGTCAGCGCTTACCTGGCCCGCGCCATGATGGACGAGCGCAGGATTCCTTTTGTCACGACGCTGCACGGCACCGACATCACGCTGGTGGGCTCAAACCGCTCGTATTTGCCCATCACACGTTTTGCCATCGAGGAGAGTGACGCGGTCACCGCCATTTCGGAATATCTCCGCCAGACAACCCTGAAGGAATTCGGCATCACGCGGCCGATTGACGTGATTCCGAACTTCGTCAACTGTGATGTGTTTCATCCGCAGGACAAACATTCTCGCCGGCAGGATTTCGCGTCGCACGGCGAAAAGGTGCTGGCGCACCTTTCCAATTTCCGCCCCGTCAAGCGAGTTATGGACGTCGTGGAGATTTTCGCCCGGGTCCGCAAGAAGATTCCGTCCAAGCTGTTGATGATCGGCGATGGTCCCGACCGCACGTCTGCGGAGTGGCTGGCGCGTGACAAGAAAATTTCAGATGATGTTCTCTTCCTTGGCAAACAGAACCAGGTGCAGGATCTGCTGTCCTGCGCTGACGTGGCTTTGCTGCCCAGTGACCTGGAGTCGTTCGGGCTGGTGGCGCTGGAGGCCATGGCGTGCGCGGTCCCTTGCATCTGCTCCAAGGTGGGCGGACTCCCTGAGGTTGTCCAGGACGGAGTGGAAGGTTTTCTGGTGCCGGCAAGGGATGTGGACACCATGGCTGCCCGTGCTTTGGATATTCTTACCGACCCCGACCTTCAGCACAAAATGGGAGAGGCGGGCAGGCGCCGTGCTCTGTCCGAGTTCTGCGCCTCGAAGATCATCCCGCAATACGAACAGCTTTACCAACGCACTCTGGAAAACAGCTAGCCGCAAGCCTCCTCCACACAACCCGATTTGAAAATTCGGCCACGCCAGTCTGCAAATGACATGCAGAAAGCATCGGATGGGAATCGCAGACCAGCGGCGATTCACGACCCTCTTAAATCACATTAAATCATATAGAGTCATATTATTTATTGCGTATTATTTGACTTATTCAGGCTATTCTTCTTATGATCGCTTTTGTCCCCGTGCGTTGGATTATCCGCATGGAAGGCTTCCCGCCTCTGGTACGGGCATCGAAAATAGGAGAGAAATGATGCGATTTTTGGCGCGATCGGGAGAAATGCCGTTAAGGACAGTTGTTCTGCTGATTTCCATCGCTGCATGCCTGGCGCTGCCGGCGCGGGCGCAGGTTACGGCTGAAGTTCTTGGGACCATTATGGACCCCTCGGGAAGAGCCGTCGCGAATGCACAGGTCAAGGCGCAAGAACAGCAAACCGGCTTCGTCCGTTCAACGGTGACGGATACGGAAGGCCGTTACGATCTCGTTGCGCTGCCAGCCGGACAATATCAGGTGACTGTCCGGAAGGAGGGCTTTCGGACTGCGGTCCACACGGGGATTGTGCTGGCCGCGGCGGAACAGACGGTGATGAATTTTTCTCTCCGGCTGGGCGAATTCCGCCAGCAACTCACCATCCAAGGCCAGGCCCCCCTGGTCAACTTGTCCGCGAACTCGAATGCGGGCATGGTGGGCACCCGAGAGATCAAGGACCTGCCCCTCAACGGCCGCAGTTATGACGAACTGCTCACGCTGAATCCCGGCATTGTGGACTATACGTCCGAAAAGCGCGGTGGCGTTGGAGGTTCGAATTCGGCCGTGGGGAACATGTTCGCGGTGCTCGGCCGCAGGCCCCAGGAAAACCTGTTCCTTCTGAACGGCGTTGAATACACCGGCGCGGCCGAGATCAACATGCAGCCAGCCGCAACCAGCGGACAGTTGCTGGGTGTCGATGCCATCCGGGAGTTCAATGTTGCCACGGGCGTCTATGGCCCCGAATACGGAAAGAGGCCAGGAGCGCAGGTAAGCATCCTTACGGACTCGGGAACCAATCAATGGCACGGAACGGTTTTCGAGTTTTTGAGAAACGGCGATCTGGATGCCCGGAGCTTTTTCGATCACGGATCCAAACCTTCTTTTCAGAGAAACCAGTTCGGCGGAGCGGTCGGCGGCCCCATCCAGAAGAACAAAACCTTCATTTTTGGCAACTACGAAGGCTACCGCCAGCATCTGCGGCTCAGCAGCGTGGGACTTGTCCCGGACGGGGGGGCACGCCAAGGCTACCTGCCCGGGTCAGACGGCACACTGGTTTACGTTGGGGTCGCGCCGGAAGCAGCGCCTTTGCTTTCACTCTGGCCGCAAGCGAATGGTCCCGAACTGGGCGGTGGAATTGCGGAGGCATTCAACCATCCTCTCCAAACCATCCGGGAGGATTTCGGCACGACGAGACTTGACCGCCAGTTTTCCGTCAAGGATTCTCTGAGCGCCATCTACACCATCGATGATAGCGACGATTTTACCCCCAGCGCCAATCCGCTCAGCGTGGACGTTGAGAGCCTGCGGGAGCAGGTCGCAAGCCTGGAAGAGACTCATCTGATTTCGCCCACGGCGTTGAACGTCGCACGTATTGGCTTTTCCCGCGCCGCTTACTTTTTTACGGGAAAGTCAGCCGTCGATCTGCCCGGCTTCATTCAGGGCAGGCCCATTGGGGCAGTCGTCATCGGGGGCGGCGCGTCGCCCAATGCCGCAACCCAGATCAGCCAGGCGGGAAGCAATATCGGAAGCAACTTGTTTATCAACCGGAACCTGTTCACCTACGAAGACCGGTTGGCCGTTCACAAAGGGCCCCACCAGATGACCGCTGGCGCCTGGTTCCAGCAGATCCAGTCGAACGACAGACTGGCGCTTTCCCAGTACGGCCAGGCGTCGTTTTCAAGCTTGCAGGATTTTCTGCAGGGAAACGTTTCGACCTTCGTTGCTGTCCCGTCCCCGACAGCGATGGCCTGGCGGTCGCTGGAAGGCGCGTGGTACGTGCAGGACAACCTGCGGCTCCGGCGGAACCTGACTGTCTCGCTGGGGTTCCGGGACGAATTCACGAACGGCTGGAACGAAGCCAGAGACCGGGCCGCAAACTTCGTTTTCGACTCCCAGGGAGTCATCGAAACCAGCCCCCGCGTCGCAAAGTCCGTCTTCACCGTCAACCGTGCCAGGTTCCTCCCGGAACCGCGCGTCGGGCTTGCCTGGGACCCATTCGGCGACGGGAAAACGGTTGTCCGCGCCGGTTTCGGATTGTACGCCCATCTTCAGGACGCTTTGAGCTATCGGCTGGACCAAAATGCTCCATTCAACACGACCCTCCACATGAAGAATGTATCTCTGGGGTCGTTTCCGCTGGTCCCCGGCGGCCCGCTGCCCGTCGCGGCCCTGGTTGAACCGGCAGGCGCACAGCCCAGCCTGCAAACACCCATGATCGAAGCCTACAGCCTCGCAATTGAACACGCCCTCGCCCGCAACACTGTCGTACGCGCAAGCTACGTGGGGTCGCACGGCTATCATGAGATCGTCAGCCTTGACGCTAACATCCCGGTCCCGGTTACGTGCCCAGCGATTCCCTGCCCGGCAACATTGCCTGCAGGGACCATTTACACGCCGCGGGGCGCTCCACTGGCCAACCCGGAACTGGCGAATACGTGGACGTGGTTTTCCGAGGGCGTCAGTTCGTATAACGCGCTGCAGGCTGAAATCCGCCAGCGGTTTTCTCGCGAGCTTGAATTCCGCGGAGCCTATACGTGGTCAAAGAGCCTCGATAATGGCGACACGCTGAATCCCAGTGCCGCCACAAACGCTCCCGGGCTCGCCATGAATCCCCAAAACCTGGCCATGGACTACGGCCTTTCCACTTTCGACGTTCGACACATTGCGGTGGTCAGCGGCAGTTATCAACTTCCGTTCGGGGAGAGCCGCCGGTTTCTCGGCGGGGAGACGGGGTGGAAGGGGAAGCTGGTAAGCGGCTGGACGCTGGATGCCATCATAACAGCGCGATCTGGCTTTCCTTTCACGCCGCAGATGAGTTTCAATCCCTCGAACAACGGGGACAGTCGGAATTCCGTTCGGCCCTCGTTTAATCCCGCGTTCGCCGGACCTGTGGTCCTGGGGGGGCCGAACCGATACTTTGGTCCCAACGCCTTCATCGTTCCGCCCAACGGAACTTATGGCAATGTCGGACGAGACACATTCATCGGACCAGGCCTCGAAACTTTTGACTCCTCCCTCATGAAGGACACGTCCCTGACGGAAAGCCTGAAAATCGAGCTGCGGGCCGAGTTCTTCAATGTCCTTAACCGGCCGAATTTTAACACCCCCAACCTGATCGTCTTCACCCAGCCGGCGGGCGTTCCGGCAACAACGGCGGGCGTCATCACCAGCACATCCACCAGCGCGAGGCAAATCCAGTTCGGGCTGAAGCTGTTGTGGTAAGATTCATGGTTTCGAAATTGCCGGCTGTTGCGGTCCTCCACATGGGATAGCCGGTAACGTCGAGACCGAATGAAATCACAATTCCCGCAATCGCGGCGTTCTCTGCCCACCGAAGTCATTCTGGTTGCTGCTCTTGGTCTCATTCCGGGAGCAATGTTCTGCCGGGCACAGGACCCGCGACCGCGTCATGACTTCCAGGCGTGGGCTGACCTGTACGGAACCCATCCACTCAATGAAAAAACCGATTTTCAGATAAGCGCCGGAATCCGCTACGGCGATGATCAGGGGCACTTGATCTACCATCGAATCGCTTCGGGCTTCGCTTTCCACTGGCACAAGCTTCTCACAATCGCGCCTTACTACCAGTATTCGGTGAGTGACACGATTTTCAGGCCTCAGCAGTCGGAAAATCGACTGGCCGTGGCCGCCACTGCTGCGGCTTCCTGGAAGCACTGGGAAATCAGCGACCGCAATCTGGGTGAAAGGCGTTTCATAGAAGCCGCGCGGGACTGGCGGTATCGCAACCGGGTGGAGTTGCGGCGGCCTGTTAAGGTGTTGCGCAAGCAGATGAGCGTTTTTGCATGGGATGAAGTTTTTTACAGCTCGACTCTGAACAAGTGGTATCGAAACCGCATTGCTCTGGGCGCGGGTCGAAGGCTGAGCACGAAGCTGTCTATCGACCTGTATTACGTCCACCAGAACGACGGGTATTCACGACCTGGCGATCTGAACTCCCTCGGCATCAGCATCAAGACACGATTTTAGGAAATCGGGCAGGAAGTGGATGGGGCGATAGAGGAGCCATCGGCTCAACTTGCCGCAGAGAAACCCGGGAGGACTTGGGCATCTCTGCGGCAAGCAGGTTGTTGCGTTGCCTTCAGTTATTCATGAATCAACCGTATAGGAACCGGGGAGCTACCGCCGGATGCGACGACAGGGGTGCCGCCGCTGCCAGGGCTGCCGCCGGCCGCCGGGCAGGGGATTACATTCATGACGGTGGCATGGACAGTCCCGCTGGTCTCATTATTGAGAAACAGTTGCAGGTATCCCACCACAAAAATGTTAGTTTGGGAGCATGATCCGCCGGGACACAGCGGCGTGCCATCGTAAAGAGGCACTGTCACGATGGAGTCAGAAGTTGAAATGGGACCGCTCAAGCCATAGGGGTTGTTCGATCCCGCTGTAATCGTCCACAAGCCACCCCCCGAGCCTGAATTGACCGCCATGGTGTCCTGTCCTGACGACCCTTGCTGATGAATGAGGCAATCAACTCCTTGCCCTGTTGGGCCAACCATGTTGCCGGTGATCGGCTGGACCGTCTGGCTGCCGCAATTGATTTGCGTGGTATTGCAGCATTCGATGTTCTGCCTATAAAGCGCCGCGTTGTTGGCGCCGGCGCCTCCGCCACCGTTCGCGCAGGAAGGGCAAGCACTCGCCACGCTCCCTGCAGGAAGATAAACGGGATAAAATTTGCTCGGACCTGCCGCCTGCGAGGGGTCGCTGGACTTCACCGTAATCGGCTCACCTTGGACACCACCCGATGAATACAGCCCCGGATTAACGAGGTCTGTACTGTATTCCTGGCTTGGAGGATTGTTATTGAGAAACTGAGCATGGTGGGTGGGAGGACTGGTCGTCGAATCGATACATGCAGGGTTGTCGTATGTTTGTTTGCTTGAGACGAAACTGTGCGCCCAATCACAATTCGGCATCAGCCAGGGCTTAAGGCACGTTGCTCCGACCGGAGGACCGCCGCCCGCAGGATTGAATGCTTCTGCCACAGCCGTGGCTGAAACGTTCGCCGAGTTAATCCCAAAAATTTTGACAAAGAAAGTCGGCATAGCGTTGCTGTGGCCTGTGTCGCGCCCGGCGAGGACCTGCACTTGCGGATCGCTGGCGCTGGTCTCGAGAAATGTAACGTCATCGGTGGTGATGTTGGGCGCAACCCCGGCAATCAGGTTGGCGTTGGTTACTGCGACGGCCCGTTCTTTGGCAGTGGCCTCGCAGTCCGCGGAAATCGAGCCGCTTGAAGCGGTGCAACTTTGCGCGAGATACTGCGCTGCTGCCAGGGCGCCGGCATCGGCCGCGCGCTGGGCCTGGCTTCTTCCGACATAAAGCGATGCGAGGTCAATACCGAGTCCTGCCATCCCGAGGACAAAAATCATTGAGACGGCAATGATCAGGATGCTGACTCCCCGATCGTCGTGGCTACTTCTACTGGCGTATAGGTTCTTCATGATTTGCAGCCCCTCCTGCTGCTCCCCGCACACAATTACACGGTACTCACGGTGCGAACGCGTCTGTACCTCTGCGGGTCAAACACAATAAATTTCAAACCCGGACCCCGTTTGGCCCCCGGTGCCCAAACAAAACTGGTTTTTGTGCTGCGATTAAGACGATGCTTTAACAGGAGAAACCAGGCGTACAAGGCGCCAGGCAAGTCATGCACGATCGACCATCCACGCAAAGCATCATTAACTAGTTGATCAAAACGCTCTGCCATAAACTCACCTAAAGAAGCACAGCCCGGTTCATCTACCCCTATTAGAGAGCGGCGTACGTGCCCGCTTCGTATTCACGTATTAAGCAACCTGCGTTCCAAAGCAGTGCGCTGGAGGTACTGGCAAAGTCGCCGTTTTCACCGTCCTATTTATCGGGGGATGCTGCTGATTGCTTGAGAATTCCTGACCCAAGATTGAGCAACTCTCACATTTGCAGCGCTATGCAACCGGCGCGAACTTGTTGCCGCCGCGGATTTTTAATCAGTGAGCAAAATCCAGGGAAACCGGCCTGAGGCCCTTACCAGTTCTCAGGCGGCTGTAGGCAATCACAAGAAAGGAAGGTCCTTAGGCGGGGCGTCAGGGCAGCATCACGCAGGGTCCGCCGAACTCTAAACGGGAGAGGAATTCCGGCAAGGAAGCATGGTTCTTTCGCGTTTTTAGCTCGAGCATCCGGGCAGCGAGTGAACGCATTTGCGCAGTGGCTTGCGTCCGAAATGAAATCAAGTGCATGCAATGTTTTGCACGTTATCTATCTCGTTAACACCTTCCACTGCCAATACCGGCGCAGGTCCCTGCCCTCAGCAGCTTCTCCCAACCCCGCCCCAGAACCAATAGGATCACCTTCAGTGGGACAGGCCGTTGAGGAAATTCTTCACTGCTTGCTCGTACATTTCATTGCCGGAGGTAAAACCTTCTCCGTGACGGCGGCCGGGAACCACAAGAATGGCTTTGCCGGGGCTTGTGGATTGGGAATAGAGTTCGCGTGCAACTTCAGGCGTGATGCGCCGGTCGCCCTCGACCGCAATAAACAGGATGGGACGCGGGTTGACGCGTTCGACCGCTTTCCTCAGGTCAAAATCCGAAGGCCAGAAGCCGCCTCGCCAGGCAGACCAGTAGATGACCTCATCAACGATCGGAAAGGCTGGAAGGTGAAAGAACAGCCAGGCGTGGTGAGCGATGACGTGGCTGTACGAGAGGAAGGAGCTGTCGGAGATCACGGCGGCTGCATCCTGCGTCTCAGCGGCAGCCATCAGTGCGGCAGAAGCGCCCATCGAAACGCCCCACAGGACGATAGGGCGCTCGGCGTGCTCATCGTTCAGGGCGAAATGCACAGCCGCAATGGCATCAAGCCGCTCCTGATACCCCAGCGTCCCGACGTTTCCGCCGCTCTCGCCCGAGTGGCGAAAGTCGAAGAGCAGACCGTTATATCCCAGGCTGTGGCCGTAAATCTCCATCGGCAGCATTTCAATCCGGGTACGGTTGAGACCATGGCAATAGATGATGGTTCCGCGGGCATGAGGGCCTGCCGGAACGTACCAACCTTTCAGCGAAATGCCATCAGAGGAACGAAATTCGATGGACTGGTAATCAAGGCCGTAGGACTGCGGCGTCTTGCCGTCGTTCCGGTCGTGAAAGTGGAACCTTCGCTGGGTGACGATGCCGGTCAGAAACCACGGCACGACCACGAGAAAGAACAGCGCCGCCAGGGCCAACAGAACAAGGATGATGTTTCGAATGATTCGACGTTTTGACAATGCCGCCTCCCCCATGGGCTTATGGTCCCACGGGCTGGTCCATTCCATTGTGCGGGCCGAGCGAGGGCTTGCCAGGCTCAACGATATGTGTCGCCAGGAGGACGGCAACCACGCCCGTCATCACTGCGCATACTGTCGTCACTGCCAGATAGCCGCGTCGCTCATAAATGGCGCCGCCCGCCAGCACCACCAGCCCGATACCCATCTGCGAAAAAACGTTTCGGAGAGCGATGAACGAGCCACGCTCAGACGTTGGGACCAGCTCGGTCATTAACGCTGCCAGCGGCCCCTGCCGGGAAGCGGCGCCAAGGCTGGTGAAGGCAAAAACGATCAGCAGGCCGGCGCCCCAGGGGAAAAACGGGACCAGGGCCACCGAGAGCGCCAGAAGCACGTTCCCTGCAATCGAAACCGGTCTCTTCCCCCAGCGGTCCGAGAGGACGCCGGCCAGCGGCGCGCTGACCAGGGCCACGAGACCTCCCAGCATAAAGACCCAGCCAATGGTTCGCGTCGGAACGCCGAACGAGGAATTCATCCATTGACCGATGTAATAGAGAAAGCCGTACAGCCCGCCCGAGACAAGGAAGGCGATGACGAGGCCTGCGCTGGTGTCCCGGCGCCTGAAAAATGACTGGCAGGCGCGAAACGTGGTCCGCCACTTTTCCGATGCCTGAGTGGCTTCCCGCCGGTCGCGCGGCAATCGCAGGGAAAGCAGAGCGACCACTGCGGCCAAAGCGGCGAAAAAGTAGAATGTGTTACGCCATCCCAAACGGTCCGCCACCTGGGCGGCAAGAGGAACACCCAGAATCGGAGCGGCAAAGTAGGCCGTCGAGATCCAGCTAAGGGCCCGGCCACGGATACTGTAGTCGAACCAGTCGCCCGCAAAAGCGATGGAACAGGTGGAAATGGCCCCAGCGCCCAGGCCGGTGACACCGCGGGCAACCGTAAGTCCCGTAAAACTTGCGGCATGCGCGGACATCCATGAGGCGCAGCCAAACACGAGCGCTCCCGCAAATAGAAAATGCTTCCGGCCATAGTGGTCTGAAACAATTCCCGTGACCAGGGAGGCGAGTGCCGCCGCCACCGAATAGAAGACGGCCAGCAGTCCTGCCTGCTCAACAGTAATGTGGAGGGAATCTATCAACAGGGGGAGAAGCGCAGGAATGGTCTGGTTGTCAGCCAGCCCCAGAAACAGCAGAAGAAACAGAATACCGATGATCAGAAAGTCCACCCGTCGTCCTCGCAAAATGGTAACCGACGGCTCTGAGGCCTTCAGAAGCGCCAAAGTGTTCTTCAGTCTGGAGTCTTGATGCCACCCTACTCCGAGGGACTCTGCTGCCTTGGCTATTCGAAGTGATGAAGATCCAGGTGGGTCGCAGCCTTGTCGGTCATGTCAACAATACTGGCAGCACCGATTCCAACCGCCACAACAATGGCGTCCGAAATCTCTTCCTTGGTGGCTCCGAGTTCCAGGGCCTTCTTGATGTGACCTCTGGTACAGCCCTCACAGTGTGCCACCAGTGAGCACCCGATTGCGATCAACTCTTTTGTCTTGGCATCGAGCGTGGTGGTGGTGTAATAAGTCTCTTTGTAAAAAGATTTATAGATATTGCGAAACCGGGGTTCAATCATGCCCATTGAGCTGGGGGTAGTTCTCACTTTGTCGGAGTCACGTTTAGCCATCAGCCTTCCTCGGACATTTGGATTTGCGGGCGACGAAACCAGCGCCCTGACCGATCAGCCGCTTGAATTCGCCAAGGCTGGAACGGATTACAGAAATCCAGGGGCAAAAGCTTGATCTTAACACAGATTAATTCCACGTACAGGCAGCGGGGCATTCAGCAGCTTCCTAAGACTCTGCCGACGGACCCGCTTTCATAGACCGGGCATCGACGGCGGCTCGTAACTCGTCTGCAATCCGCTCCGAAGTCAGTTCGGGCGCGGTTGAGGAGACCCAACCCGACGCCGGCAGAGGCTGTGGTGTATACTGTCCCAACCCTGTTCTTGAATCCCGATCAATTTTTAGAAGAGGAGAATGCCATGGTGCCAGAAACAGCGGGACGATCCATCAAGGTCGGTGTGATTATGGACATAACAGGTCCACTTTCGTTCATGGGGATCGCCAGCGCAAATGTTGCCAGGATGGTGATTGACGACATCAATGCGAAAGGTGGGTTGTTAGGGCGACATATCGATCTCCTCATCGAAGACAGTGCAACGACTGACGGCGTAGCCGAAGCCAAAGCTGCCAAGCTGGTTCAGCAGGATCAAGTGGATCTAATCCTCGGCGGCATTTACAGCTCGACGCGCCAGGCGATCAAAGGCCCGGCCGTTGTAAAGGGGAGGAAGCTATATATCTACCCGGAGCAATACGAGGGGCAGGAATGCGACCCGCTCATCTTCTGTACTGGCCCCGTGCCGGCGCAACAGGTTGAACCGCTCATCCCCTGGCTGATGGAACAAACTGGGGCAAAGAAATTCTACCTGCCATCCGCTGACTATATCTGGCCGCATACGATGAACAAGAAGGTCCGTCAGGTTGTCACTGCCGGCGGCGGCACAATCGTTGGAGAGGAATATTTCCCTCTCGACCACGCCGACTACGGCAAGACTATCGAAAAGATCACGTCCAGCGGCGCAGAAGTGGTCTTCAATACGACTGTCCCTCCCGGGCTCACGCCCTTCCTCGAGCAGCTTTATAATTCCGGCTTCACAAAGCGGGGCGGCTACATGGTTTGCACGTACTTCGACGAGAACTTCGTGAACCTGGTGCCACCCGCGCAGGTGGAGGGATTGTACAGTTGCCTCGATTACTACCAGACCATCAGCGACCCCTTCAGCAAAGAGATGCTCAAGCAGTACAACAAACTCTATTCTGGGAGCGCCAAGTTGACGGCCGGCAGTTCGTGTTCGGGCATGTACCGCGGTCTGAGGTTCTGGGAGGCCGCCGTGAAAGAGGCGGGGTCGCTGAATCAGGCAGAGGTCATCAAGGCGCTGGACCATGCAAAGATTACTAAAGGGCCGGGAGGCCCGGCCGAAATGGTGCCCGGCCAGCACCACGCTCGAATGAACATGTACATCGCCCAGGCAAAAAACGGCAGCTACGAGATTGTTAAGAGTCTGGGAGTGGTTGAACCCAGGGAGTGCACCCAAGGCACCAGGTAAGACACAGAAATTCGGCCCGCACCAGGCATTTCACTCGTTGGGAATCGTCACCGGGTTTTGGAAAGGAATGGTGATGATGAAAATCCGCATTACGGTCGCGAAAGTGCAGCCTAACGCCTCACTGCCGCGATATTCTCATTCAGGACCTTTCGGCGATCTGGCCGCGGACCTGTCGGCAGCGGAGATGGTTTCACTTGCAGCCGGGGAAACGAAAGCGATCGGCACGGGATTGGCCTTTGAGTTCCCTCCTGAATTCGGCGCGCTGGTCGAAGACCGATCAGGCTTGGCGCTCAAGGGCATCACCACGCTGGCAGGCGTGATCGATCCCGGATATCGGGGGGAACTCAAAGTGGTGATGGCGAACCTGGGCAGCAAACCCTTCAGTATCCAGCCGGGAGACCGCATCGCCCAGCTCCGTATCGTTCGCCGGATTGAAGCGGAGTTCATCGAAGCCGAATCCGTGTCCGAGACGCAGAGAAATACGCGAGGCTTCGGAAGCACGGGCAACTAACGCGGCCCAATCTGCCACGGGAGAATGCAGCGTAGGACCGCGCAAGGAGACGGCGCAGCGGCCTCGCGAACCTGAGCTAAGGCTCGGCCTGCGCCGCTTCCATAGAAACCGCTTCTTCAGCCGCCACCACCTCCGGCAGCTCAAAGCGGACCGTCGTTCCCTTTCCCGGTTCGCTTTCGACCTTCATGGAAAACTCCTGGCCGTAAAGCACCTTCAGCCGCTCCTGCACGTTTGTGATTCCAATGCCGGAAGCATAAATTTGGGGCAACCGGCTTTTGGGAATGCCCAGGCCGTCGTCGCTGACCTGGATGGCGATCCTGCCGTTGCGGCGGGTGGCGCGCAGCGTAATAGTTCCTCCTTCGATTTTCGGTCCGATTCCGTGGCGGATGGCATTTTCCACCAGCGGCTGCAGAATCATCGAGGGTACAATCACGTCCAGCGCTCCCGGATCAATTTCCTGCACCACCCGAAGCTTATCGCGCCCGAAACGCACGACCTCAATGTCCAGGTAGTCGGCGATGAAGTCGAGTTCCTGGCGCAGGGGCGCAAAGTGGGTCTGGGTCTTAAGCCTTCGGCGCAGTATGCTCGAGAGCTTCACCAGCACCTTGCGGGCAGTGTCCGGGTCCAGTCGAATCAGCGACGAAACGGTGTTCAGCGTATTGAAGAGAAAATGGGGGTTGATCTGGCTGATCAGGCTGTCCATGCGGGCCTGAATCAGGCTGCGTTCCTTCTCCTCCAGTTTCTGCTCGATGCGGGTGTTGTTCCAGATGCGCAGCGGGAGAGCTACGGCAATCGCGGTCGCAAAAAGGACCAGGATTTCCGTCCACAGGCCGGTCGGGTTCAGGAAAAAGAGGTTACCATTGGCAACCCGCCCCAGCTCGACACGCGATAGCTCTAAAAAGACGCAAATCAGAAAAAACAGGATCTGCCAGTCCATGGAAGGTTGCTTGAACCGCTGTTTGATGGAGCGATACAAACTGAGGTCGATGAAAGGCGAGAACTTCCAGACTTCTTCTTTGTTGGGGCAGAGCCAGCGCGCCGAGCCGGCCACCACCGCGTAGAGAACCGCCATCGGAACGGCAAGGAGTTCGTGCCGCGCAGGCATCACAAACCCCATCGGCAAAGTAAACACATGAGGAATGAGCACGGCCGGCAGACTGACCATCATGCCGACCACCAGGCCAACCATGGTGCCGCCCAGCAAGCCGCCGATGACCGTGATTTCCAGACTCAGGTCGCTGCCCTGGTAGCCAGCCACAAGGCGCGTGAGGACGCCCAGCATGAAAGGCACGCCAAGGAAGGCGGCGAAAAGAAGCTTTTGTTTGGGTGTCCGGATTTCAACCAGCAACAGGCGGCGGAACTTGTCAAACCGGGCAATGATGCTGGCCAATGAGGCTATGACGCCCAGCTTGATCAGCAGAGTGACAAGAACGAGCCCGGAAGTGCTGGTTACAGTGGGAGGCATGGACAATCCCCATGGCACAGGTCGATAGGGCGCCCGCCCCCGACCATCCGGACAATCTCAAGCCGGTCGCCGTTCTCCAGCCGCGTTTCGGTCCAATTCGCTCTCTTGACAACTTCCAGATTGCGCTCGATTGCAACGCGATCGGCGGGAAGCTCCAGCCATTCGACCAGACCTGCGAGGCTCAGGCCGTCCGGGACTTCACGCTGCTCGCCGTTTAACTGCAGGACCATGATGCTCCCGAAGGAATCTGAAACCGGAGCCGCCACCAACGGCGGCTCGAATTCTCCGGTACGAATCCGGGCAACACACCCAAGCTTGTAAAAATGGTAGCGATTCGGGCATTGCAAGGCAACAGAAAACTCAAGCAGGGCCCGGCACTGGGCGAGTAGCCCTGGCAGATGGAAGGTGGCAGGGGTTAGGTCACGACGTGTGCAGGTGTCGGAGCCGTACAATCTCGACGGTCATGATCGGCTGCAATGGACGCAGGCCATCGTGGTCGGCGTACATTTCACTGCACAGCCCAACTTCCTGCAAAACGCCACTCATCGTCGGAGGGGAGCCGCCTCACGAGAGAGTGGGAGGCCAAACCTCCCACCCTCCGCGAAACCGTTCAGGACTATCGACTTTTGACGAAGATGACCGCCAGCGACTCGAACGCGGTCTCGCACTGTAACCGCCCTGTCCACCAGACTTCGGCGGCTTGCGGTCGCAGCGGCAGGCCCGCAGCACTTCCGCCAGCCCTGCCTCGGATCGCCTACTTCACTTTGAGGAAAATAATCACAAATGTGTACAGGGCCAGGGACTCGATGAAGATTAGTCCCAAAATCAGGAACAGAAAGATTCCCGGCCGAGCGCCGGGATTGCGGGCGACACCTTCACAAGCGCCAGCAGCGGCCCTTCCTTGTCCTAATCCGCAAAGTCCCGAAGCGATTGCCATGCCCACGCCCGCACCGATCGGCACCCAGTCGGTGCCGCCCCCCGCCGAACCGGCGGACCCCTGCGCCGCGAGCAGTGGGACCGTGTAGAACAGCCCCATCGCTATACCAATCAAACCAACTACCTTCGCTTTCATCATTCCTCCTGAAACTCTCCAGGTTGCCTCTGGAGAGTTTTATGAAATTTCCGCCAGTGGGTGGTTACCCGCCACCGCTGGGGCAGGGCGGGCCTCACGCTTACGGATAAAGCCGAATTAAAAGACAGGTGGCCGTTAGTGCTCCTCCGACGTCGCCAAGCTGATATAAAGTGCCGGGAGAATCATAAAAACGTAGGCTTGCAGGAGTGCTTCGAATACGTGCAGCGCCATGAATATCACCGGGGCCAAAACCGCGATTAAAAGTCCGACAGGGCTCAAGATAACGTATCCCGCATGCACCAAGTAGCCATAGAAATTCAAACCGAGCGACATAAAGAGACCGGGCACCGTCACACTGGCCAACATGTTGCCCCACAAACGCGCGGTGAGGGAAAGCATCCGCAGGAAGTTGCTGAACACTTCAATGGGGAAAAATAGCCAGGCGATCGCGAGCATTGGCCCGCTCAGGTGCCGCAGATACCCGAAGATTCCTTTCACGCGGAATCCGTGGAAATTGTAATGAAGGAAGGCGGCCACCGCGCACCCCAAAGGCACATAAACGGTCGCCGTGGGTGTGATGAGTGTCGGAACCAAACCCTCAAGATTGCAAAGCAGGATGAAAAGTCCGAGAGTGCCGACCATGGCAACGTAGCGCCGGCCGCCGTGCCCGACCACTTCATCCACCAGGTTGCGACTAAACTCGAGATAAACTTCCATCGCCATCTGGAACTTCCCAGGGTGCTCCATGGACAGCCGGGTCCGAAGAATGATCGCACCCACGACAATGATCAGGAGTACGAGGATTTCACCCGCAACGTAGTCCGGAATGGGATGCACCGGATCTGCAGGCCGCGCGAAGGCCATGTGCGGAAGGTACGAAATCGCCACAAGGAGGGCCGCGACCGCATGCCCGAAAAGCTTATTCAGGATGGCTGTGAACCAGAGGTCATGCCCCATAGTCGTCTGACCGAATCAACCTTCCCAGCAAATTCAGGGATTCAGCAAGGGTCCCCGCAAACGGCACAAACAGACCCGCTAGAATTCCCGTGAACGGAAGCCAATGCGTTTCATAAAAGATGAGCACAGCTCCGAATGCGATAGGATACCGCAGGACAAGACTTATCAAGACCCGCTTGGGCGCGGCTCGTTCGCCGGCATTGAGCGCAGCCTTCACAGCTTGCGCCAGCCAGTGATAACCCAGAATGGAAATTCCCGCACCCACAGCGAAAGCGCCAGCCATCTGCGTCCGGCCAAGAACCAGGAAAACGAGAATGCCGAGGCCGGCGAGAGATCCCATCCATCGCGGCAGCCTGACTTCAGCGCCGTCCAGAATTGCTGGATTCATTGTCCCGCTCTGCATTTTTTTCTGTCCGGGCCAGAATTTGGAGGACCTCGATAATGCCTCCAGCCGCCCCTGCCAAACCTCCAATAATAACTAAAACCGGCGACGTGTGCAGGTGGTCATCGAGAAACCAGCCCAGCAGGACGCCTCCTACCATAGCGCCTGGAATAATAAAGCCCAGGCTCGAATAGAAAGCAACCTGCGCCCAAATGCTTCCGGAATTCGGTTTTTGTGGGAACGCCATTCCCACGCCTCAATCAAAAAAACAACGGGCCGGCCATCGCGCTGCCACGATAAGGGCCTCGGCGATTCATCAAAAACTACCGATTGGGAGGGCGGCCGTTACAGGCCGCACAGCTTCCACCGCTCCCCGTCGGTACCCTTTCGGGGGGCCTTGTTCATCATCATCCTTGCGAGATGTCCGGAGTTCAGAACTTAAGGCAGCGATCCTGTCCGTGACAGCCAGGAATTATAGAATACAATGAATCGACCCGATCAGCGAAACAAAAAAACAGGTGCAATCGAGGCGTTGGACCTGGGACGACGCGCCCTTGGGACCCATCCCTCACGTCTGCATCGCCTTCGGAGGTTCAAAACCCGCATCAGGCACACGGACCGATTCAACGAGCCTATTTATTTCCATGCCCCGTAATCCTCTCCAATTCGTCAATCAATGCAGTCTGAGCGGGATTGATTCTTTTTCTCGCCTCCTCCGGCGTAAAAAAGGCGGCCCGATCGATTTCGGGAAATTCCTGTTGCTTTCCCGAACGCGGCGGCCATTCCATGGTGAAGGTGTTGCTTTTCAGGACCGCCGGATCGCAATCGGCTTGGAAGGCCCATGCACGGACAACTTTCCCGCTCTTTTGGATAATCTGGCCCAGCAGGATGAATTGACCTTCAGGGGATATGCCTGTCTCTTCGAAGAATTCGCGCCGGGCGGCATCCAGATTATCCTCCCCGGCGGAGACCTCACCCTTGGGTATGCTCCATGCCCCAGCATCTTTCTTTTTCCAGAAGGGGCCGCCGGGATGGACCAGCAGCAGTTCGACCCGGCCTTCTCGCACCCGATACATCACCAATCCTGCGCTGAGTTTTGGCATGAAGCCAGTATAACGGGTTGAAACCACCTGACGAAATCTGGAAGGACCGGGGATTCGTTGCCGTGCAGTACCTGACTCGCGCCCTGGCGCGGCACGACTCGCCCACAGACGGTCGCGCGCCGGTTACCATTTTGTGAGAAAATTCAAGGGACCAGATTACCAAAGCAAGCTTGAGGAGGCACGAGCATGGCTAGTTCGACGGCGGCAATCCGATCCGTGGAACCCTGGGGACGTTCCCTTTTGAGAATCGTGGTAGGTCTCACTTTCTCTGAGCACGGATTTCAGAAACTTTTTGGGCTTTTGGGAGGGCACAGACAAACCCATCTGTTCTCTCTGTTCGGGCTGGCCGGCGTGCTGGAATGCTTTGGAGGAATCCTGCTGATTCTCGGGCTCTTCACAGTCCCGGTGGCATTCATCCTCTCGGGCGAGATGGCGGTGGCCTACTTCAAAGCCCATTTTCCCAGAGGAGGTCTGCCGATTCAAAACGGCGGCGAACTGGCCATCGTGTATTGCTTCGTCTTCCTCTATCTGTTTATGGCCGGCGGCGGGCCGTTCAGCCTCGACCGCCTGATCCGGAAGAAGCATTAGTGTCGTGCACCGGGGATCTTGGCACATGCAGCGCCCACTTTTAAGCTCGGCGCTACCTGGGGCGCCAGAGGATTCATGGTCTGTGGAGTAGGGCGCTGGCGGGAATCAATGAGGCGCGGAATTCGCCTGCTCATTCTGACGTTTTTCAGTCAGCACCGCCTTTCGCGTGGCCGTCAGCATATCGGTCACCGCTTCGCGGGCGACCCTGCGGATCAGGGGATCGACAAACCAGGCGACTAGAAACGGCACGTCCCGCGAAAGCGAGATCGATTCCCACTCGATAATCACGCCGTTGTCGCGTTTTTGATAGCGCCAGTAGGAATTAATGCGCCATAGATAGCCACTGTCCTGCCCAACCGGTTCAAGGCGCTCGTGTGGAGTTCCGGCGTCCTCCACCTGCTGGATGCGGCTCGAAACGCTTCGGCTGTACCCGCTGTCGTGGCCGACTGGCGTAAAATGGATGTCATACCACGTGTCGAGCGTAACCGTCACAACGCTCTTCTTCTGCAAGCGCATATAGACCTTGTAGTCATCCTCGTCAATTCTCCCCACCAGCCGCGAGCGGATGACCTCAGGATGGTAGATATTCTTAAAGTTGTCGTAGTCGCGCAGAATATCGAGCGCAGAAGTCACTGACTTTCCCGGGATGAAAACATCGCCAACCCAATGATGGATCATGGCGTCGGGAACGTCGAAGGAGTCCTTGCCGGCGGCGTGCGTCTGAATTGGCTGCACGAAAACGTCGCCCCTCTTGAGACTTTTCATGATGGAATCATATTCAGACTTGGGCAGTGATTCGATATACAAGAAGTCATCCGGATGGCTTTCATCACGCTTCATGCGCGCCTCAGCCAGCGCGACATACTGGTTGAACGCCTGCACGGTCTTCGGCTTCAATTCCGCCGCGGCAAGCTCGGAGGGACTTGCAGCGTGCAACCCAATCGCTGCAATTAGAAATGCTGGAACCAGTTTCCATCTCGGGCGCCCGACGACCCCTTCCACCTCTGCTGCCATATATCTGAATGTTAACACGTCCGAGTGGCCAACACCGATTCCTGCTCCACCACGCCTCGAATACCACGCCGGAAGATCGGCTCCGGCGGGTCCCCCAATTCGTCATGCAATCCTACTGAAATCTTGCGATCTGCATCACATCTGTAAAACCCCTCAACGGGATTTTTGTGATACACTCCCCTCGGAAATCGAATTAATGGGGCAGGCGGTCATGGCACAAATCAAAAAACCTTCACGAGTTTATGACGCAATCATTGTGGGATCAGGCGCCGGCGGCGGCATGGCGGCTTATGTTCTGACCAGGGCCGGAGCCAAGGTGCTGATGCTCGAGGCAGGCGGCTGGTATGACACCGCGAAGCAATCCAAGATGTTTGAATGGGATTATCAGGCCCCGCACCGTGGCGCCGTGAAGCCCAACACCACTTTCGGCTATTTCGACGCCGCGGTAGGTGGATGGCAGATACCCGGCGAGCCTTACACCAACGCGCCCGGAACCGATTGGACCTGGTTCCGCTCGCGCATGCTTGGCGGGCGCACCAACCACTGGGGCCGCATCTCGCTGCGTTTCGGGCCATACGACTTCAAGCCCTACTCGCGCGACGGCAAGGGCTTTGACTGGCCGATCACCTATGAAGAGCTGGCGCCGTATTACGACAAGACGGAAGAGTTAATCGGTGTTTACGGCTCGATCGAACACGTTGAAAACGCGCCGGACGGAAAGTTCCAACCGCCGCCAGCCCCTCGCTGCTACGAGCTGCTCATCCAGAAGTCTTGCCAGAAACTCAATATAACCTGCATACCTTCACGCCTCTCGATCCTGACGCGGCCGCTCAACGGCCGGCCCGCCTGCCACTACTGCTCTCAGTGCGGACGGAGTTGCGCAACTTCATCGAACTTCTCCTCGCCAACGGTGTTGATTCCGCCGGCCATGGAAACGGGAAACCTTGACATCATCTGCAACGCCATGGTGCGCGAGGTGCTGACGGGAGCTGACGGCCTGGCAACCGGCGTCTCCTACATCGACAGGACAACGCGCAAGGAAGTGCAGACGCGCGGCAAGGTTGTGGTCCTGGCGGCCAGCAATTGCGAGACCTGCCGGCTGCTGCTGAATTCCCGCAGCCCACGGCATCCGGACGGCCTGGCCAATTCCACCGGAGTGGTGGGTCGCTACCTGATGGATACCGTCGGAGCAGATGGTACGGTAGGGTTCTTCCCCGTGCTGATGGACCTGCCGCCGCACAATGACGATGGCACCGGCGGGATGCACCTCTATATGCCCTGGTGGAATTATGAGAAGCAGTTCAAGCACCAGATGCCTTTCTCCCGCGGTTACCACATCGAGTTCGGAGGCGGGCGCGATATGCCTGGCGCCGGCAGCTTCGGCCATTCGGAACGGTTCCTCGGCGGTGGTTATGGCGAGGAGCTGAAAAAGGGCTGCAGGAAGCTGTTCGGAGCGTTTGTCGGTTTTTCCAGCCGTGGCGAAATGATCCCCAACGACGATAGCTGGTGCGAGATCGATAAGAACGTCGTCGATGAATGGGGCATCCCGGTGCTGAAGTTCCACTTTAAGTGGACCCAGGATGAGATTCTGCAGGCCCGGCATGCGCGGGAAACTTTCCGCGAGATTATTGAAACCGCCGGCGGCGAAGTTGTGCGGACGTACGGAGCCGAAGAAAACTGGGGCATCTCGCGCGGCGGCGAAATCATCCACGAAGTGGGCACAGCAAGGATGGGGTCAGACCGCAGCACTTCAGCTCTGAATCCCTATTGCCAGGCGTGGGACTGCAGGAACCTGTTCATCACCGACGCCGCTCCGTTCGTCAGCAATGCCGACAAGAATCCGACGCTCACAATTCTGGCTCTGGCCTGGCGGACTTCGGAGCACATCGTGGACGAGATGAAGAAACGCAATGTGTGAGAGGCGACATGTGGTACGTGGCATGTCGTAGGTGGTAGATGGCAGATGGGGGCTGGAAGTGCAGCATGAGCATCGAGCGGTTCGAGCAACTCGAAGTATGGCAGGTGGCTCACCAGATTGTGTTGGATGTTTACAAAGGGACAACGCACTTGCCGCCAGAGGAGAAATTCGGTTTGACTTCGCAGATGCGCCGGGCGGCAGTCTCTGTGCCAGCCAATATTGCCGAAGGTTTCAAAAGGAGAGGCGCGGCCGACAAGAAGCGTTTTTACAATATTGCGCAGGGTTCGCTCGAAGAGCTCAGGCACTACGCACTTCTCTGTCACGACCTTGGTCTTCAGATGGAGCCGGATCATCTTCCGGAGCGAATCGACCAAGCCGGCCGGATGCTGACAGGCCTGATCCGATCCATCAGGATCTGATGAATATGAGTGCGGCCGCCTTCCAACCCCATATGCCGTCTACCATATGCCACCTACTATGCAAGGAGTTGACATGAAAAAGAACACTGCCGACAACGGAACACCTATCAAACGGCGCGACATACTGAAAGTCTTCTCGGCTGTTCCAGCGGCGGCGTTGGTCCCGCTGAGCGCCGTCGCGGCGCCGCCTCAGAATACCGCCGCGAGCGCGGCAGGCAAAGCCGCATCGGGTTATCAGCGGAAAGTCTTCAACGACCATGAATGGGAAACCGTCAAACTGCTGAGTGACCTGATGATTCCCGCCGACGAGCGAAGCGGCAGCGCCACCCAGGCTGGCGTTCCGGAGTTCATCGATGACTGGCTCGATTTCAGAGGCGGCAGGCTCAAAGCGGAAATCCTGGGAGGCCTCACCTGGCTCGATTTGGAATGCAACCGGCAATTCGGCCATGATTTCATTGGCTGCGCGCCGGCCGAGCAGAAAAAAATCCTGGACCGCATCGCATATCCCGACAAGGCCGCGCCTGAGGATGTGAACTACGTGGCATTTTTCAACCGCCTGCGGGACCTGGTTGTGGGCGGATTCTTCTCAAGCGAGCAAGGCGTGAAGGACTTGCCTTATCAAGGCAACAAGATGGTTGCAGTGTGGGAGGGCTGCCCGTCCAGCGTGCTGGCCCAGATCGAGAAGAATCTCAAGACAAACGGCGTGGCGCTGAGCATGGAAGGCGACAAAACTTCTGCCTGAATCGGCGGTCCGGGCGGTTCCTGAATTTCCGGTCTACTGAGGATTACAAAATCAAGAACGTTTGTAGCGCCGCCTTCCCGGCGGCAATTTTCAGTGCCGGTTCCGCTTGGCGGGACCGGCACTACGGAAGTTCGTCACCCTATTATCCAATCCTCATTAGATGCAGGGTGCCTGTTACGCCTGCTTGTCGCTGAGGGCAACGCGGTTCCCGCCGTCCACCGTGCGCGGGCACACTTCAATCACCTCAAATTCAAAAGTCTGAAGAGCGCGGCGTGCGTGGCCCGGCCCGCGAACTGAGCCTGGTCCACAAGGATCACTTTCTTAGCGTCCATTCAGCCATTGCACGCTACGGGGCCCCTCGACGCCCGGCCGGTGGCGCCAGCCTACCTGCAATTTCGCTGGTAAGCGCAGCGAAGATCGCGCACGTAGTGGTCGGCCTCGCGCGTCGGCCTGGGGATGCGATATCCGTCAATGCAGTTGATGACCACTTTCACCGCGGTTGCGAGCGAGATGCGGTGCCCCTGGGTCACAAAAATGGGTCGCGTATTGTCACGAGTCCGCAGCGCCGTGCCCACGATTTCGCCCTGGTAGTTGAGCGCCGCGGTTGATCCAGACTTCAAGCCAGGCTCGCCAGCTTCACCCACCAGCAGGGACTTTGCGCAGCCGATAGACGGCTTGTCAAACAGCACACCGATGTGGCAGGCGATCCCGAAAAGGCGTGGGTGCGCGCGGCCGTGGCCGTCAATCAGCAACAGGTCAGGTTCGGTCTTCAAGCGCGCGAAGGCCGCCATCAGGATCGGGGTTTCACGAAACGAGAGCAGTCCGGGCACGTAAGGAAATTGCAACCTGCGCCGGGCCATCCGGCGTTCAACCTCTTCGAGCGACGGAAAGCGGTAAACAATGACTCCGGCAAAGGCCTCTTCGGTTGCCGGATCAAACGCGATATCAGCTCCCGCCACATATCGGATCTGGTTGAAAGTGTCTTCCAGCACCACATGCTCGCGGAGGCGGGCCTGGAGTTGAATTGCCTCGCGCGGAGTGATTTTCCACCTGTTTCGGAGTACGGTCCGCATGGTCTTTTCAAATCCTGATCATACTTCATATCACTCATGTGTTAGGAACGGCCATCGCAGGTTGAGGTGTGTTTGGGGTGCAAACGCAGCCAGTTGGCACCAGCCGGAAATCGCGCTACACTCTATGAACTTAGCTTCTTGCATGAAGGACTGTTCGGTTTTGTACCTTTCCCGGAAGCCTTAAGAGGACCCTAAGCGGCGGAGCGCATCCGCGGCCGAAAATCTCCTATGAAGAGCGACTTTCATCTGCAAGCCAGTCTTTTTCAGCTCCTTGAGGAAGTATCGCGCCATCCGTCCATCGAAGCGCGCGCACTGGCCGAAAAGCTGAACCTGAACCTCGCCGCGGTCAGGAGCCAAACGGCGAGGCTGCGCCGCGCCGGACTTGTGGTCCCTTCTCGAGACCGCCGCGGAATGACGCTGAATCCTGATTTCGGCTGCCTGGTGGGAATCGATATGGGAGCGAGCCATCTCCAATTTGCGCTGGCTGACTTTGCCGGCGAGATTATTGCCGACACCACGGAGAAGGTCCGGCCCGAAGACGGGCCCAGAAGAACCATCAGCCAGATCAAGAAAGGCATTCACCGGCTGGTTCCGGCAGGCAAACGCAACACGCTCCGCGCCGTCGCGATGGCGGTCCCCAGCGCCGTCGATCCGCGCAACGGCCTGGTGCTGATGGCCAACAATCTTGAGGGCTGGAGAAACATTAACCTGAAACGCGAATTGGAGAAGGAATTCCGGCTTCCCGTCTGCATCGATAATGACGCCAACATGGCCGCCATCGGCGAACACTGGCGAGGAGTCGCCCGCGGTCTCGACAATTTTGTCTTCATTGCGCTGGGCACCGGCATAGGCTCCGGGATATTCGTCAACGGCCAGCTCTACGTTGGCCGCACCGGCGCAGCGGGCGAGCTGCAGTTTCTGCACGTGGAGTGGCCGCGCTGGAACGAAGATTTCGGGGTCACGGGATATTTTGAAAGCTACGCCTCTGGGCAAGGCATCGCAACCCTCGGCCGCAAGCTCATGAAGCCGCCGCCGGGCGGCCGGTCAGCCGGGCTCGCGGAAACGCGCGACGCCTACTTTGTGTTCGACGCCTTTCGCCGGGGCGATCGAAGAGCGCGCAAGACACTGGAAACCATCTTCACCATTCTCGGCGTTGGCGTCGCAAACATTGTGGGCGTGCTTGACCCCGACATGATCGTGCTGGGAGGAGGCATCAGTCGGGGCGCTCCTGAGTTCATGCTGCGAACGGTTGCCGACGTGGCAAAGAAGATCCAGCCGAACTGCCCGCCAATCCGCATCAGTGAACTGGGCAACCAGGCGCAAACCTGCGGAGCGGTATACTCAAGCCTGATGGCCGCCTGCAAGGCTACCGTTCGCAAAAGCAGGTAAGACAAGGAAAGCTGCCGTGAAATCTATTGCGGTTGGACAATACCCTTTTTTACAGCGTAAAGCACCAGCTCCGCCGTGCGGTGAAGCCCCAAGGTTTCCATCAGCCGCGCGCGATGGACGGCCACCGTGTTGATGCTGATGTCCAGCAGCACGGCGATTTCCTTGTTGGACTTTCCCTGGGCGATGAGCTGCAGGACTTCCTTTTCTCTCAGTGTCAGGCGGTCGTAGGGATCTCCACCCGCTTCCTGCATCGTTCCCGCCTTGAGACCTTCAAGCACCAGGTTTGAAACTGCTGAGCTCATGTAAGCGCCGCCCTGCGCGAGCACCACCACGGCCTGGGCCAGATCGACCTCAATCGCGTCCTTCAAAATATAACCCTTGGCGCCGGCTTCGATGGCCTTGCGAACATACGCTGGATTGGAATACATGCTGAGGATCAGCACCCTGGTTTCCGGATTGGCCTTCAGGATTTCCGCCGTAGCCTCGAGCCCTCCGATTTCAGGCATCAAAAGGTCCATCACAACGACGTCCGGTTTGAGCTTCGCGCATTGCTCGATGGCAGAAAGCCCGGTGTTGGCTTCACCCACGATCGTGATGCGGGCATCGTCTTCCAGCAGACGGCGGAAGCCCTGGCGGACCAGCGCGTGATCGTCAGCCAGAAAAACTCGGACCTTTTTTTCGGCGGCAGCGGGCGGCATGATGTTTATCCTACCTTTTCAGCGAAGCGTGATTCCGGCGCTTCTTTCAGCGGTATTCGGACGTTGATGGCAGTGCCCTTACCCGGAGTTGATTGTACCTTAAGCGTGCCGTTCAGGTGTTCGGCGCGCTCGCGCATCCCCATCAAGCCGATACCGTCATTCGGAGACCGTTCCGCCGGGTTGCCTGTTTCAAATCCTACACCATTGTCGCGGACTTCCAGGCGCAGTTCGCGTTCGCGCTCTTCCATCTCCACCCACGCTTCGGTGGCCCGGGAGTGGCGCGCCACGTTGTTAAGCGCCTCCTGGACGATGCGATAAACGTGGATGGATTCTTCCGGAGGCAACCGTCCGCTTCGCAACGCGCCGCTGAAATGGATGTTGATTCCTGCCTGGCGCGAGAACTGGCGCGTGAACCAGTCGAGCGTCTGGTCAAGCCCGAAATCGTCCAGGACGCCGGGACGGAACATCTGCGACTGGTCACGGACTTTCGCGAGCGTCTCTTCAACAATGTTCTTGACGTACTCAAGCTCCGCAATCAGGGCGGGATCGGGATGGTGGGCCTTGCGCCCTGCCCGGTTCAGCATGACGCCGATGGCAGTGAGGATCTGCCCGAACTCGTCGTGCAGGTCCCGGGCGACGCGCCGAAGCGTCTCCTCCTGGACCTCGATCAGCTTCCAGGAGAGCTTCCGCAATTGCCCGGATTGCTCCTGGAGTTGCTCGGCCAGATGCTGCAGCTTTGCGAAGGTCTTTTTATTAGCTGCAAACGTGTAAAGGCCGGTCCCCAGCGCCAGCAGGAACAACAGGGCCGTGATCAGCAGGATGTCGGTCTTGACGTTTTCATACGTCGCGTTGATGCGGTCGGCGGCATCGGACTGCGCCTGGTCATTCAGCTTCAGGAGGCTGAAAATGATCTCGGAAATGACGGCCCGCTTGTTCTCAAGCTCTGTCTGGATCAATGTTCGTGCTTCTGCAGTTTTGCCTTGCCGCGCCAGGCCAAAAATGCCGTCTGCAGTGGTGCCGAAATCCGCCAGGACCTGGCGTAATTGCATCCGCTTGTCGTGGCTGGCGGGCGTGTCAACAGCATATCGGCCCTCAAGCATCGCGGCATTTTCCATATCGTTCCGGAGGCGCGTGAATTCCGGTTCCCAGTCGCGGATGGGATAACGGCTTTTGGAGAACGCTACGCCTTGCAGTGAGATCGCCAGCAAATAGGCATCGTTCTGCAGCCGCGAAAGCTGCAATGAGGCCTTGCGGTTCTTTTGCACCACGTTGACCTGGAAGTCTTCAAGCCAGCGGATCTGGCGGCTGCTGTACACGACAAAAATGAGGAAGATGGAAAGAATAATGCAGAGGCCGATCCACAGGCGCGTGGAGGGCGATGGAATTTTCCGCAACTGCTCGTACTGCGAGGCCGACTCGCTCATGGGCTTAAGTCATACCGTGGAAGGGAACATCGCCGATGATGCCCTTACCTTCCTGGACCACATACGTGCGCCCGGCTTGCAGCCTTCCGAGTTCCTGCTTCTCCCCGCTCGGCCACTCCAACAATGCTCTTTCGATATACCGGTGAGGGCCAAGACCGAAAGTGACTCTCGGATCGGAGCAGGACAGATAACTCGACCCGCTCTTTACCGTCAGCCAGCGTTTTCCCTGAGGCGCCCAGATGTGAACATTAGTTCCAATTCCATCCCGGTTTGAGCGGACGCCGACCGTGGAAAACCTGATGCTGTGGTTCTCTCCCGCATCGTTGCGATAAAGATACGCGGCCCCGTTATTCGTCGTCATCAGCACGTCGAGGTCGCCGTCGTTGTCAAAATCTCCGTAAGCGGCGCCCCGGGCCACTTTCGGCTGGTCGAACGATTTTCCCACCAGCGCGCTGATATCACGGAACTTGCCACGCCCTTCATTATGAAACAAGCGCGGCGGCTCTGCATAGGTGATACTGGCGTCAACCCGGCTGATGGTGGCGTCGATATGGCCGTTGGCCACCAGCAGGTCAAGCATGCTGTCGAGATCAACGTCAAAAAAGAAGCAGCCGAAGCCAAGCATCATTCGCGTGGATTGTCCCACTGCGGTCGAGGGCGCCTCGTCAATAAAGAAGCCGTGGCCCTCGTTCCGATAGAGGCCCACCATCTGCTGCGAAAAGTTGGTGACCACCAGGCTGGGCATGCCGGAGTTGTCGTAGTCGGCGGCGTCAGCGCCCATTCCGGCCCTGGCCACGCCGTCTTCGCTGAAGGCGACTCCTGCCGAGACTGCAACCTCCGTGAAAGTTCCGTCGTGGTTGTTGTGATAAAGCTTGTTGGGCTGCGTGTCGTTGGCGATGAAGACATCGGGCCAGCCGTCAAGATCGTAATCGATCATCGTGATGCCGAGCGACTTGGAGGTGGGATCGTGCAGGCCGGACTCGCCGGTGACGTCCTCAAAGGTACCGTCGCCGCGGTTATGGAAAAGCCAGCAGGTTGTTCCCGGATATGCCTCCGGCGTGCAATACGACTTGGTCTTTCCATCCAGGCTGCAGAAGATGTCCGTTTCCGGAGACCACTTGACGTAGTTGGCCACCAGCAAGTCCAGATGGCCGTCCCGATCATAGTCAAACCACAACGCGGAGGTGCTCAGGCTCGAGTAGCCGCTGAGGCGCGCGGCTCGCGTTACGTCCGTAAAGGTGCCGTTACCGTTGTTGCGGAAAAGCCGGCTCTGGCCATACGTGGTAACGTAAAAATCGTCAAATCCATCGTTGTCGTAATCCCCCACCGCCACGCCGATGCCGTACATTTCAACGTCGAGGCCGGCCTCGCGTGTAACGTCCGTGAAGGTTCCGTTTTGGTTGTTACGATAGAGCTTCATCGTGGTGCGGCGGTTGCCGTGCCCCGGCCAGTCTTTTCCGTTGATCAGCAGGATGTCCAGCCAGCCATCGTTGTCATAGTCCAGGAAGGCGCAGCCGGAACCCAGAGTTTCCGGCAGATATTTCGCCCCGAACGCGCCGCTGTTGTGACTGAAGACGATGCCAGCTTGCGCGGTAACATCAACGAGTTGGTTCTGAAACGAGTGGCTGGGGGGATTTCGACGCGTCAGCCGCACGAGTTCCTCCCGGATGCGCGGTGACTCGTAAACCAGGCCGCCCGCGCCGCCTACAGCCCCAATCCCCGCAAGCAGCTTGAGCAAATTCCGACGGTTCATTGCGTGTACATTCCGGACCCGACGCCTGAGTGAATTCACAATAACGGCGTCCTGTGCTTGAGGGCAAGCGCTTTTCCGATGGTAGAACTTTTTAGCGGATCGTCTAATCGAATCTGTGCAGCGATGTAGTAGGTTCAGACTAACACGGAGTGGGACGAGCATCGAAGACCCGCAAGAAAACGTGCCGCTCTTTTTATCTTCCGGGCCGGCCCGCGTGCCTAATCCAAAAAAACCAAGTTCGTAGTGGTTTAAAATCATCTGGCAGGTACAAAACGACCTTGCAATACCCGGGCGGAATTCGATAAGGTAAAGCCCTCGGCGTCGCGGTCGGGGCAAGAAGGACGCTTTCAATTGCACATGAGTGCTGATCCCAATGGCAGTGGTCGCCGTCGCGGTCTGAGCAGGGTCCTGTTCGTTCTTGGGCTGGTGCTGGTATTCAACGCCGCCTATCTGGCTGCGTACGCCACGCCGGATCTCTTCTACGTCGCCAATGCGCTCCTGCATCCCTTCCTGGGCGTGCTGGCCGCCGTTCTCTTCGTCATTTATCTCAATCGGCATCGGGAATACATCAGGGGCGTTTCAGGCTGGATTTCCATCGTCTGTCTCGCGCTTGCCGCGGGCTTCGGAGTTTACCTGTTCTTCGCCGGAATGACGGTCCCTCACAGCCTCGCCCTTTACCTCCACGTGGGATTTTCAATCGCCGGCCTTATCTTCCTGCTGGTCCGTCTGCGCTCCTGGCTGCGCGGCCGCGAAATTCAATTCGCTCGCAATCCGTGGCGGATTGCCGGAGCCGGATTTGTTGCAGCTCTGATCTTCTATGGCGTGGTTTCCCTTTACCATCACTATTTCCCCAACCCGGAATATATGATCAAGAACCCGCCAACCGCGCCCGTCAGCATGTACCAGGAAGGTGGAGGCAAGAACAGCCTGATGTGGCCCAACTCCGCGCAGACGGCTGACGGCAGGACCATTCCCAACCAGTTCTTCATGAATTCGGAGACCTGCCAGCCGTGCCATAAGGACATCTATTCCCAATGGCAGCACTCGATGCACCACTTCTCGTCCTTCAACAATCAGTGGTACCGCAAGTCGATCGAGTACATGCAGGACACCATCGGGATCAAGCCGTCGATGTGGTGCGCCGGTTGCCATGACCATGCAGTCGCCTTCACCGACATGATGCAGAAACACCCGGTCCGCCAGATCGAGTTCACGCCGGAAGGCCAGGCCGGTCTGGGCTGCATGTCGTGCCATGCGATCGCGCACGTCACCAGCACCATGGGAAACGGCAGCTACGTGATGAAATACCCGCAGCTCGACCGCCTGGTGGCCAGCAAGAGCCCGCTGATGCGCTACATCGCCAATTTTTCAATCCTTCTCAATCCCAAGCCGCATCGGAAGGTCTTCCTAAAACCCTTTCACCGCGATCGCCGGTACGTGGCAGAGTTCTGCTCATCATGCCACAAGGTCCATCTGGACGTTCCTGTGGACCACTATCGTTGGCTACGCGGATTCAACGACTACGACAACTGGCAAGGGAGCGGCGTTTCGGGCAACAGCGCGCGGTCGTTCTACTATCCCCCCAAGCCGATGGTCTGCGTTGATTGCCACATGCCGATGGTCAAATCCGGCGATTTTGGAAACATCGACGGCTACGTCCATTCGCACCGCTTTGTGGCGGCGAATACGGCCGTGCCGACTTCCCACGGCGATGCGTCTCAGGTGGCAGATGTTGAGAAGTTTCTGAAAGGCGCGGTGACAGTGGACATCTTCGCCATCACCGATGAGCCCAAAGGCCAGTCCGAGCAGTTATCCCGCGCGCCGAGTGGAGCCCCGCAGGCTTCCACCATGTTCGCCGTCGGCGAAGAGTCGGCCCGCGGCCTGGAAGCGGCACAGGTTAGTGCTGCGCCTCCGGCAAAGCTGATGGCGCCGGTCAATCGCGGTGTCGCCTATCTGCGCCGGGGCGAAACCGCGCGGGTTGAAGTGGTCGTGCGCACAAAATCCCTTGGACACTTCTTCCCAGGCGGCACCGTCGATGCATTCGATTGCTGGGTGGAACTTAAGGGAGTGGACGACAAGGGCCACACCATCTTCTGGAGCGGCGAAGCGGCCGATAACGGCAAAGGGCCTGTCGATCCCGCGGCCCATTATTACCGCTCGCTTTCGATCGACCAACAAGGGCACTGGATCAACAAGCGCAACGCCTGGTCGGCGCACGCCACGGTTTACGCGCATCTGATACCTCCCGGCGCGGCCGACGCCGTCCATTTTCGAGTGAAGGTCCCGGACGATTGCGGCGGCAAAATCACTTTCACCGCCAAACTGAATTACCGCAAGTTCGACTGGTGGAACACTCAATGGGCCTTTGCGGGACGGCCCGATCCGCATCAGAAAGACCGCCAAACGACGCCGTATTATGACAACACCGACTGGCTCTTCGATGGCGACCTTTCGAATGTTTCGGCCAGGGTGAAGCAGGTTCCCGACGTTCCCACCATAGTAATGTCAGAGGACACCGAGACAGTGCCGGTGCTGCCAGCCTCCTCGAAACCTTTCGAGCAAAATACCAGGCTGCTTCCAGACGACGTTTACCGCTGGAATGATTACGGCATCGGCCTGTTGCTGCAGGGCGACCTGAAGGGCGCTGCGCGAGAGTTCGAGATGGTCACAAAAATCGATCCAAAATATGCCGATGGCTGGGTGAACGTGGCCCGGGCGCTTGTCCAGGAGGGCGACGTGGACCAGGCCGTCCCGTTCCTGAAGACGGCGATGTCGCTGAATCCTAACCTGGCGAGCTCGCATTATTTTCTGGGACAGGTTTACCAGACGCAGGGCGACTACGAACAGGCCTACTCGGAATACAAGAAGGCCCATGACCTCCATCCCGGCGATCGCGTTGTCAGCAATGAAATGGGCCACATTCTTTTTCTCCAGCGCAAGTACACGGAAGCCGTGAAGCAGTTCCAATATACGCTGAGCATCGATCCAGAGGACCTGATTGCGCACTACAACCTGATGCTCTGCTATCGCGGCTTGCAGGACAACGCCAAATCGGACCACGAAGAGAAGCTTTACATGCGCTTCAAGGCGGACGAAAGCGCCAACGCCCTCCTGGGCCCGTACGATCGGAGCCATCCGGAGGATAACATCGAGGCCCAGCCCATCCATGAGCATGTCTCGATCAACGACGAGAATGCCGAAGGTCTCCAGTTCTACTGGAACTACGGCCAGCAGTGGAACTGGCTGCCGGGCAGGCTGCAAAAAGCGCAGCAGATTGCGCTCGAGCGCTACAAGAAGGACGGCAGCTACGGCTACCTCGCCGCCACGAGACGCGATAATCTCCACATGCATGCGGCGCACCGGACAATGACGCAGCAGAAACGCCTCGCGCACCACGCCACCAAAGTTGCCGCCGGTAAGAAACTACACGCGCGCCCCGCGCACAAGATTGTGGCGGAAACGCGGGCTGCTCGGTAAGCATCGCTCTTCGGCAGCGGAGCAGCTATCATCAACTGCGGCTTCCCTCTTCTCGGGGCTGAATTCTTGAAAGGTTTCTGACCGATAATGATGAATCCATCTTCGCGCCGCGATTTTCTCAAGAACTTGATGTTGATGGCTGGTGCGGCGCAGATCGGCGGTCCGCGCCTCGTTTCCGCCGCGGCTGCCACGCCCGCCAGGCATTACGTCAACATCGCGCCCCAGGCGGGCATTCATTTCATCCACAACAACGGCAGTTTCGGCAAGAAATTTCTGCCGGAAACGATGGGCTCGGGCTGCGCCTTCATCGATTACGACAACGATGGAAATCAGGACATCCTGCTGATCAACGGGACCGATTTCCCCGGCTACGTCCGCCGGCAGACGACCATGAAGCTCTACCACAACAACGGCAACGGCATGTTTACCGACGTCACCGCGCGCGCCGGCCTGAATATCCCGATGTATGGAATGGGAGTCGCCATCGGCGATTATGACAATGACGGCTGGGACGATATTTACGTCACCGGGCTCGGCGAAGCGCGCCTCTTCCACAATGAGCATAACGGCAGGTTTCGTGACGTTACCAAAGCCGCGGATGTGAACAACACGGGCTTCGGCGCCAGCGCAGCCTGGGTGGATTACGATAAAGACGGAAAGCTCGATCTGTTCGTCTGCAATTACGTCGAGTGGTCGGAGAAAACGGATATTTACTGCTCGCTCGACGGGCAACACAAGTCCTATTGCACTCCCGGCGCCTACAAGGGACAAAGCTGTCGCCTGTTCCACAATCTCGGCGGCGGACGCTTCGAGGACGTCACCAAAAAGGCCGGCATCTACGACCCTACCGGCAAAAATCTGGGCGTGGCCGTCGTCGATTACGATATGGACGGCTGGCCGGACCTTGCCGTGTCAAACGACACCGAACCCAACAAGCTCTATCACAATAATCATGACGGGACGTTTACGCAGGACGCCGTCCAGGCCGGAATCGCCTACGACGCCAACGGCATCGCGCGCGGCGCCATGGGCATTGACGCCGCTGATTTTGACCGCTCCGGCTACCCCAGCCTGGCCATCGGCAATTTCTCAAACCAGATGCTGGGGCTTTATCACAACGAGAAGCACAATTTCTTTATCGACGTCGCGCCGCAGTCAGCCATCGGGCAGGAAAGCCGCCTGTCGCTGTCGTTCGGCCTTTTCTTTTTTGATTACAACCTCGACGGCCTTCAGGACCTTTTTGTTGCCAACGGCCACATCGAGCCCGACATCGCGCGCATCCAGGCCCAGGTGACCTACGCGGAACGGCCGCTGGTTTTCAAGAATGATGGCCAGGAGCGCTTTGATGAGGTGGGAAAAGAGCTCGGCTTCAGCAGGCAGATCGTGGCGCGCGGCGCGGCGTACGCCGACATCAACAATGATGGTTACCTGGACGTTCTGGTCACCACTAACAACGGCCCCGCGTATCTGTTCAGAAACGAGGGCGAAAATTCCGCCAACGCCATTCGCATCAAGACCGTCGGGACCCGCTCAAACCGCAACGGCATCGGAGCGCGAGTCTGGGTGCGCTCCGGCGGCGCCGCCAACTGGCAGACCGTCCACTCCGGCTCCAGCTACTGCTCGCAGAGCGAACTGCCGCTGACCTTTGGACTCGGCAAGGCGGGTTCGGCCGAAGAAGTACACATCATCTGGCCCAGCGGCCACGAAGATGCCCTCAAAAACCTGAAAGCCAACACCTCCTACACCATCCAGGAAGGCGGCAAAATCCTCTCCACCCGCCCCTTCAAGCGGTAGCGTCGTGTCCCACGTAATTGTTTACTGCACGCCGTCATTCCGAGGACCGGTGCCCTTCCGGCCCGAGGAATCTGCTTCTGCACCCAACCAAAAGCTGGTAGCGCGGTCCCCCGATTTTGGGGTCCGCGGCTCTTCTTTCTGGAAGCCAGCCCTCCACGGGTCATTCCGAGAGCCGACGGGCGACGAGGAATCTGCTGTGCGTCCAAAGAGAGCGAAACCGTAGCGGCGGCTTTACGCCGCCACGTGTGTAAGATAGCCGGCCCACGGCGGAACACCAATCTAAAAACCCTCGCCTTCCGGGAGAGGGTAGTCCTCCCGCCTTGCGGGGCGGGACCGGGTGAGGGCATCTTGCGTGCGCCAGCGTTCCCCGTTTGTGCTATCCTTTTGCGCAAATGGATTGGAAAAACAAGCTCTATTTTGGCGACAACCTCGGAATCCTCCGCGAGCATGTGGCGAAAGAGAGCGTGGACCTCATCTATCTCGATCCACCCTTCAACTCAAGCGCCACCTACAACGTGCTCTTCAAGGAAAAAAGCGGAGAAGAGTCCGCCGCCCAGATCACAGCCTTTGAAGACACCTGGCAATGGAGCCTCGAATCGGAAGCCGTTTATAACGAAATTGTCCAGAGGGGCCCGGAAAAGCTCCTCAGCCCTGATCGTGCTCCACTTTGCTAAAACGTCATCGCACGTTTTCGATCATGCCGATGTTTTCTTCCCACACCTGGGCCGCGTCAAAAACGAGGTAGCGCCCGTCGGGAGACACGTCAAAAACGTTGACCGTCTCCAAGTGTTCATAGCTCCCAGCATTGTTGAGAATTGGGAGAACCCGAGGCGTGCGTGTCAGGCCTTGGCCGTTCCAGTTCAGCTTCCACAGGACGCCATTCAAGTCCGGCTTTCCTTCAAGCAAGTAAAGCTCATTCCCCGAACCGCGAGCAAACCAAACGACCCAGCCGTGGAAAATTTGCCGTGGAGGATTCTTGAGGTCATCCACCCACAGCCCGGCATTCGGGTCGTCTTCTTTACCTGGTCTTATCATGTAGGCCACGGAATGCTCGTCCGGCGACCAGAGCAGAGAGCGCCATGGCACGGTCTTAGAGAGACTGCCAATCACGTGACTCTTTCCCGTGTTCGTATCGAAGACTTGAACTTTTCCTGTTGCACCCATAAAGAGTAAACGCCCATTGCGCCCGACATCCGGCTTGCTCCATATTGGAATGCTTAGCAGCGTCTCCGGCGTCCCACCCGATATGGAGACGCGGCGATAGTCCGATTCCCGGGAGGCCGGGTCACTGCTCAAGGACGAGTAGACGAGGTTCTTGCTATCCGGTGTCCATGCCGGGAAGATATTGATCCGCTCATCCTGCGCCAGCGCCGCAGCGTTTGAGCCGTCGGCGTCTGAAACCCAGATTCCTTCCCTTTCCACGCCTTTGAAATTGGTGAAATAAGCCAGATGCTTCCCGTCAGCGGAGTAGGCAGGCGCAAACTGATTTCGCGCCGGATCGGCGGTAAGGACCTGCACGCTTTGCTCGCCCGGCTTTGCCCGAAGATCCAGGCGAGCGGTGCCGATTTTCTGCCGCATCGTCCCGAAAACGATCTTCTTGCCGTCCTTTGAGATATCGAGATCGGCGTCATCGCCCTCACCAGCCGTGATCTGATTGGGTTCGCCTCCGGTGACGGCAATTTTCCAAATGTTGACCGTGCCGCCGCGGTTGGAGGCGAAGTAAATAGAGCGTCCGTCCGGAGACCAAGCAGGCGAACGCTCCATCGAACGATCGCGTGTCAAGAATCGGGTTTTCCCTGAGTCGAGGTCTGCAACTGCCATTCTGCCGGATGGCCCGCCGTCGGGGCCGCTGGCGATAAACGCAATCTGGCGCCCGTTCGGAGAAAAGCGCGGCTGGGTATCCCACCCCAGGACCCACCCCTGGACGGCCCAAGGCGGCGCGGCTTGACGCGCATTTTCACCTGAAATGCCGGAAATCCAAATTCCCCCGTACCCTTCCTGCGACAGGTTCGTGTAAGCGAGCGAATGCCCGTCAGGCGACCAGTCAGGGTCAGTGGCGTTCAGGATGACTCGACGCGGGATTCCGCCCAGAGCCGGAACTTCCCAGATGTCCCAAGTGCCCCAGTCGTTGAGCCGCGTGAAAGCGAGCGTGGCGCCGTCCGGTGACCAGCTCGGTCGCCATTTTAGATTGGGATCGTGGGTGATCTGGACCAGGCTGCCGCCACGCACCAGGCCCACGTAAATATTGAAATGACCCTCACGGTTGGAAACGAACGCCACCGAGCGGCCATCGGGAGAAATCGCTGGCGCGGCCTGCACCCCAGCAAAGTTGGTGACCATGCTGAAGTGCATGGGGGATTGCTGCACGGGAGCGGCGAATTTCCATATATACATGACGACCCCCAGCGCGGCGACCGCAACGCTGGCGACGACCCACGGCAAGACGCGGCGGAACGTAGAGACCCCCACCCGGTCCCGTTCTCCGGGACCACCCCCACCCGGTGGGAGAGGGCTTGTGAGTAAGGGGAAACCCCTCAGCGTTTCCTCGATCGCAATCCGCGCTTCGCCGATATCGCGCAGGCGCTGCTTCGGGTCTTTATTCAGACAACGGCGGACGAGTCTCTGAATGTGTGGTGGAGTTCCTGCCGGCAGCGCCGTCCATTCCGGCTCGGCCCGGATCACCGCCGCCAGCACGTCGGAAATCGTTTCTCCGTCGAAAGGCTTCCGGCCCGACAGCATTTCGAACAGCACGCAGCCAAACGCCCAGATGTCACAGCGGCGGTCTACACGCTGCCCCTTCGCCTGTTCCGGGCTCATGTAGGCCGCCGTCCCCAGAATCATTCCTCCTTGGGTCGCCATAGCACTCAGCGTGGGCGAGTTGGCCATATCCGTCGTGGCCGTGGAGTCCTGTGCCTCCAGAACCTTGGCCAGACCAAAATCCAGCACCTTCACCGTGCCTTCCGGCGTGATCTTCACGTTCGCCGGCTTCAGATCGCGATGGATCACACCGTGCTCATGCGCGTATTCCAGCGCTTCGACAATCTGCCGGGCCATGGGCAGGGCGTCTTCGTACGGGAGCGCCCCGCGCTCCCGCGGTAGTGTAGAGCCCTCCCCTACGCGAGTCGTAATCCTAAGTCGTTCCGCCAGCGTCTCGCCTTCCACCAGTTCCATCACCAGCGCGCGGACGCCGTTCGATTCTTCAAGGCCATGAATGGCTGCGATGTTGGGGTGATTCAAGGAGGCAAGGACCTGCGCTTCGCGCTCAAACCGCGCCATGCGCTGGGGATCACGGGCCGTGGTTTCGGGCAGGATTTTGAGGGCGACGTCGCGCTGGAGTCTTGTGTCCCGGGCGCGATACACCTCCCCCATGCCGCCTGCACCAAGTGGCGAGACAACCTGGTAAACCCCGAGCCGTGTCCCCACCTGTAATGCCATGTTTTCTTCGCATTATACACCCCAATTCGGAGCGTCAACGCGGTTTTGAATTTCTGGGAAAATCAAGGTGCGGCACCCAAGGCGAGACGCCCGTGCCACATCAACCCATCTTTGCTAGGAAGCGCCAGGTGTGTGGGGCGAGGCGGCGGGCGGCGGGATTCGAGGCCAGCCATATTTTCAGCGCGGCCAGGTCCTCCGGGCGGTCGATATCGGGGCAAGGTTCGAGCACTGAGCAGGAAAGTCCATGCGCCAGCAGGCTTGCGAGCGTGTCGCCAAAAGCAAACTCCGTTCCGAGGCGCAGGCCGGTGAAAAGGCCGGGTACGGCGCGCCGCAATCCGATGAGATAGTAGCCGCCGTCCGGGCACGGCCCCAGCACCGCATCGACTGTGCGCAGCTCTTCGAGCGCGAGCCGCAGCACGGCAGGAGCGAGCGTTGGCGAGTCGGTGCCGATAATCACCGCTCGTGAATGGGCGCGAAGAAGCTGCGTAAAGGCCCTGCTGAGCCGCTCGGCCAGGTCGCGGCCCCGCTGCCGCCGGCGCTCGAAAGCGCGCGGAACCATCCGCTCTGGCAGGGCGCCGCCTGCCGTAAAGACGTAACACCCTGCCTTGCCCGCAAGCCCCGCCACCTTGCGGAGAGCGTCAGAGACCAGCGCCTGGTGCAATTCCGCCGCTCCCTGCGGACCGAGCGCGGGAATCAGCCTTGTCTTGGTTTTTCCGGGATGAACGGCGCGGGCAAAGGTGGCCACGGCAGGCAGCAAACGTACTCTTTTAGGCAGAGAAATCGCGCGTTTCGGCGCTCGCGTCGGGCGCGCCGGGCGCGACGGGAGGGATGGTTCAGCTCTGCTTTTTCCTGGGCCAGCCGCTCCTGAGGGCCGCTGATGGCGGGACAAGGATTTCTCTCTTGCCGGAGTTGCCTTGCGTGTGGAATGGGATGAACGTTTGAGCAAGCGGGATTACGTGTGGCACGGCCATCCCGTTCGCTTCGCTCGGGGTGGGCCTGGCCGTGATCCGTCAGGGGCGGGGCGCGCGTGCCACCCCTGCGCTTTTTGAAGACTTTTCGGACCGCTCCACGCCACCAGCTCCTGGGAGCCCCGGCGGCCGCGGTCTCCAGGTCCGGTGTCATGCTGAGCGTCGCGAAGCATCCCAGTATTTGTCTGAATATAAATGCCCAGATTCTTCGCGCAGTCTACCTTCAGCCCCTTCTCCCGCTCTGCGGGACCAGCGCCGTTCGCAGGCGGAGGGCGAGCGGGCCCGGAGTGACAAACCAATCCACTAGATGAACATCTGCTCATCTTGCGGGACGTCGCTGGTGTAGGCCTGGCGGCGGCGTGACAAGAAGAAATCGAGCCCCGCCTGGACGCCCTTCAGAACGGCGGACGCTTCCGAGACGGGAGCGATGATGTTGCGCTGGACGGCGGTGGTGGTCCTGTCCACTTTTTCCAGCACGTCAGTGATGGTTTGGTCAACGCGGATGACCTGCAGCCGGAAGCGGTCCAGCAGGTCATCGATGACTTCGTCCACGCTCCCGGTGCGTTCGCGCAGGACGCGGGCGACCTCCGCCAGGTCGGCAGTGATGGATCGTAGAGGATCGCGGGAATTCGCCACGATTTCGACGAGAGAGTCGGCCAGCGGATCGATGTGGCTTGAGACCTCCGCCCGCAAGGATGATACCTCACCATGCATGCGCTCGACCACCTTGTACAGTCCGAACATGGCAAGGCCCTGCAGAACAAGGGCTGCGGCGGCAATGATAATGAAAACTGTCAACAGGGTCTCATGAACCATTACGCTACTCTCGGCCGCCTGTGGCCTACAGCGGTTTACTGAGCCACCTTGCCCTTTTCCTCCCGGTAAGCTTGTTTGCCGGCTTCAAGCGCGGCGGACAACTGTTCCTTCTGCTTGGCAACCGTGCCCCGGGCCCGGTCGACGTAACCTTCGGCCCTCTGGCGGTATTCCTTGCTCTTTTCCGCGACACGGTCCCTGCTTTCACTGGCCCGCTGCGCGATGTAGTCGCGCGTCTCCTGGCCCGTTTTGGGAGCAAAAAGCAAGGCCAGTATCGCCCCAATCCCTGCTCCAGCCAGAAAGAAAGCCAATTTCGACCCTCCGTTGCTTTCGCTCATAGAATATCCTCCTGAATTCTCTCAGGCAACCAGCCTGGTCGCCAGATCCTTACCTCGCTCAAATGCTTCCTCGGCCTGCCGGCAAATGTCACGACTCCGTTCCGCAACAAAATCAGCACCGTCTTCCGCGGCCCTGGAAATCAGCTTCCTCGTTTGACGTCCGCTCTGAGGAGCGTAAAGGAGACCCATCGCAGCACCAATGCCCACGCCGGCGGACAGGATACCCAAGCCGTAAAGCATGCTTTTCGTCTTCATGGTAAACCTCCTTTGACAAGAGAAAGATATCAAAGTCCGGTTGGATTTTCAACTACAAAGTTCATTATATCTAAAGCAATTATTAATATTACGACTGGACTGTCTATTTATTAATTGCGGGTTCGCGCCGCCAGATACTCCATTATCCTCATAGTCTGCTTTTGTGTCACAATCTGGCACAGTTCCTCTTGACTAACGGATTCGAGCTTGGCCAGGCTGCCAAAGTGCTCTAGCAGCCTTCTGGCCGTGCGCTCACCCACGCCGGGGATTTCAAGTAGTTCTGAGGTGAGATCCCGGCGCGTGCGGCGCTTTCGATGGAACGTAACGGCAAACCGGTGCGCCTCGTCCCTGATGCGCTGGATCAGGTGAAGAGCGGGCGAGTGATGGTCAAGGACCACTGGCTCATCTTCACGCCCGTAGACGTACAGGATCTCCTCCCTTTTTGCGATGCTGGCCAGCGGCTGGTTGATGATCTCGAGTCCGGCCAGTGCGTCTGCTGCGGCATGGAGCTGCCCCACGCCACCGTCGATCAAGACCAGATCGGGGAGCTTTTTGTTTTCCTGCTGCAAGCGGCGGTAACGCCGACCCACGACTTCGCGCATGCTGGCAAAATCGTCATTCTGCGGGACCGTTTTAATGATGAACTTCCTGTAATCGGACTTTGTCATGTGGCCATCTTCGCATACGACCATCGAGGCCACAATGTCAGTGCCCTGGATGTGCGAAACGTCGAACGCCTCGATCCGCCGGGGGGGCTTATCGAGATCGAGGACGTCGGCCAGTTCGCCGAGCATCTCCTCCGTCCTCGGTTTGAGGACCCGGAACCTGCGTTCGAAAGAGTGGCGCGCGTTTCGGGCGACCAGCTCCAGCAACCCGCGCCGCCTGCCGGCCTCTGGAGTGTAGATGTGCACGGAGCGCCCGCGTTTCTCCGACAGGATTTCCGCAAGCAATCCCTGGTCTTCAAATCCGACCGGCACGTAGATTTCTCCCGGCACGTACTGCTGATCGAGGTAGACCTGTTTCACCAGCGCTGCGAAGACATCGCCGAGGTCAGGCTCAGCGAGGTCTTCCCAGAAAAATTCCCGGCGGTCCACCGTGCGGCCGTTGCGGAAGTGGAAGAGGTCCACGGCCATTTGCGCAGCTTCTCGATGGAACCCGAAGATGTCGAAATCTTCGCCGGACGATGCGGCCATTTTCTGCCGCTCGCGCAGCTCTTCGACAGTGAGCAACTGATCGCGATAGCGTCCGGCCTCTTCATAGCGCTGATCTTCTGAAGCGCGCTCCATGCGATTGTGCAGGTCCCTCATCAGCTCGCTTTCGCGGCCTTCCAGAAACATACGCACGTCGCGCACCGCTTCGGCATACCGTTCCGGAGTGGTCAAGCCTTCGACGCACGGTCCCAGGCAGCGCTTGATGTAGTACTGAAGGCAGGGGCGTGGATGGTAACGTGTCAGGTCCACTTTGCACGATGGCACAAAGAACCGGCGGTGGATCAGGTCCACAATCCGGTAGGCAAGCCCGCCGGGAAAATATGGCCCGTAATAGCGAGACCCGTCTTTCCTTAATCGGCGGGTGACATACACGCGCGGAAAGCGCTCGTGCAAAGTGAGCTTGATGTAGGGATAGGTCTTGTCGTCGCGCAGCAGCACGTTGTAACGTGGCTTGAACTGCTTGATCAGATTATTTTCGAGCGCAAGGGCTTCTTTCTCATTGTCCACCAGAATGGTTTCGAGCTCGGCGGCCACGTCGAGCAGGCGGTCGCGCTTTTCGTCGCTGGGACGCGAATCCTGAAAGTAAGACCGCACACGGTGGCGCAATGACTTGGCCTTCCCCACGTAAATCGGCCGCCCGGCAGAGTCCTTAAAAAGATATACGCCCGGCCGCGCCGGAAGTTCTTCCGCTCTTTCCTTGAGATGTTCGTTCATGTCCCTTTGTCAGATGTTTCTATTATCGCCGATCTTAATGAATTGCGGAAAAGCCGCGGAGCCGCCCTGGACTTCGCACTCCATCGCAGTGCGGTGGATTTCCCGCCCAGCGCACCCTTGCGATGATAGCTGGTCAGGCGAAGAATCTTTCTGCGGGCGCTTAAAGCGTTAGTTGCGTTTTCGAAAATTTGTGCTTGACATGTAATCTTCTCAGGTGCTATTAAGTTTCCCAACATTTCTTTGATCGTATTGCGCACTCAAGAAAGACCGCACTAGAAGCTGCGCGCCGGAGGTGACGTGTGCCTGCTCGCTCGTGGATTGCTAACGTTCCTGCTCTTTCTTTCTTGTCCGGCCGGATTCTTCGGGTTTTCCCCAAAGCGACAAAGTTGGAACTCCGTCGGCTGGCCTTCGGCGGCCTTGCCGCTGCATTCTTTTGCCTCACGGATTACGTATTTCAAGACGGCAACGGAATGCCTCACGCCCTAGGGTTGGCCCCCCTGGGGCGCCATCGACACGATGTGCGGGGGTCAAGGCTGCGCACAGTCCCAGGAGACGCGCCAGTATAACAATCGGCTTCAACCGACGCTGATGGAACTGGGCAATTCGAGCAATCTGTCAGCCGATTATTCTCTGACGTACAGCTACGCGCCAAGCCCGAATCCGCCGTGCTCGCTGCCGCAAGGTGCGGGCGACAACGGCAGCATTACGGGCGAAACCTACACGGACAATGTGAATGCGGGTTACAGCCACACCTTCACCTACTGTTATGATGCCGTGAATCGGCTGACGCACGCCGTAGCTTCGGGGAGTCCGGCCTACGATCTGATGTACAGCTACGACCAGTACGGGAACGGAACGTGTGTTCCGGGCTCGGGCGGTGGTTTGTGCCCAGCGATGAGCTATAATTCAAGCACGAACCGACTCACGAGCATCGGAAGCACTGCCGTCAGTTACGACGCGGCCGGCAACCAGTTGAACGACATATGGTCCACCTACGAGTACGACGCCGAGGGGCGG
>DASTAW010000061.1 GCA_035712365.1 Terriglobia bacterium | reverse complement strand
GCTGGAAAACGGGAACGACGGACACCCTGGAGTCGGTGCCGGTGCGCGACAGCGTGATGGCTATTACGGATGCGAGTTACTTCGACTGGACCATTTTGCCGGAAGCGCCCAGCTCGCTCGAAGCCAAAGTTTCAGGCAGCGCCGTGAACCTGGTGTGGGAAGTCCATGGCGGGAACCCCTCCGGAGTCGTCGTCGAGCGGCGCACCGGTGACGGAGCGTGGGCGAGCATTGCCAAACTATCTTCCACGGCTTCGCAATATGATGACGCTTCGGCGCCTGCGGATTCAGTTGTTTCCTACCGCGTGCGCGCGGTGAACGGCGCGGGCGAATCGGCCTATTCGAACGTGGTCCACGTTCAGAGATAAGGAGCAGACGATGGGAAAACTGGCGATCACCGGAGGCAAGCCCGTCCGAAAAAGACCGTTTTCCGACTGGCCCATCTACGGCCGGGAGGAGGAACGCGCCGTGCAGAAGGTCCTGGCCAGCCGCAACTGGGGTGGCTATCCGTTTCCGAACACCATTGCCGACCGTTTTGCGCAGAAGTTCGCAAAATTCCACGGCGCGAAATACGGCCTTGCGGTGTCAAACGGAACGGTGGCAATCCAGGTGGCGCTGAAGGCCGCGGGCATTCGGCCCGGCGACGAAGTGATTGTCCCCGCCTACACGTGGGAAGGTACGGTGGGGCCGGTGCTGCTGCTGAACGCAGTGCCCGTGTTTGTGGATGTCGATCCCGACACCTACTGCCTGGACGCGCGGCTGATTGAAGCGGTGCTGACCGACAAGACCCGGGCGATCCTGCCTGTCCACCTGGCCATGAGCTTTGCCGACATGGACGCCATCATGAAGATCGCGCGCGCCCACAATCTGGTGGTGATTGAAGACTGCGCGCATGCTCACGGCGGCAAATGGCGGAACAAGGGAGCCGGCGCCACGGGCGAATTCGGCTGTTTCAGCTTCCAATCAAGCAAGCTGATGACCTCGGGCGAAGGCGGCGGAGTGATTACCGGCAATCTCGAATTTTACGAGCGGGCACAATCCTATGTGAATTGCGGCCGCGCCAGCACCACCGACCGATTTGGCCATCGGCTGATCGGATTTAACCACCGGGTGACGGAATTTCAGGCAGCAATCCTGGAAGCTCAGCTCGAACGCCTTCCAAAGCAGGCGGAGACGCGCCAGGCGAACATGGCCCACCTGGAAAAACGGCTGCGTAAAATTCCAGGGCTGGATTTCCTGAAATGCGATAAGCGCAACACGCGAGTGGCGGCATACCAGTACGTGTTCAAGTATCGTGCGGGAGCTTTTGACAGCACGCCGCGGGCGGCTTTCCTGGGAGCGCTCGAGATGGAAGGCATTCCCTGCGACGGGCTTTTCTATGAGCCGGTCTACAAGAGCGCGCTGTTTCCGCTGGACCCGAGCGAGTTTCCGGCGCTTTCCTGGGGGCGGGCAGAACCGCTGAATCCCAGAACAAAGTATCATTGCCCGGTTTCAGAGCGCGCCGCCTATGAGGAATCGGTCTGGATGCCGCACCACCTGTTCCTGGGCAGCCGCAAGGATGCAGACGACATTGCTGACGCAGTGGAAAAGGTTTGCGCAAACCTCGCCGAATTGCGCGGCCTTAAACACCCGGCGATTGAAAAGGGGGCCATGAGCCGCGTGGAGCGCCCGCGCATCGAAAAGCGGCAATATTGACCGGATCGTTGTGTTTTTCTCCCTGAAGCCCCTGTGCGTTCTCGCCGCGTGGTTAAATCCGCATAAGCTTGTTCAGATCGTGCGTTGACACGCTTCGATCGACGAAAGAGAACTGGCCTGTCGTTATCAGCTCACGTGCGGCATCGAGAAAACCCGTCATCGCCGCGCGGTACAGCGAAGTGGCAAGGCTGATGCGCTTGACTCCCGCGGCTGTGAGCTCAGGAACTGAAAACGACTTGCCTTTAATTCCAACCATGAAGTTGAATGGCTTCGAAAGTGCTGCACATACCGTGCGAACCGATTCGAGGTCAGGCAGCCCCGGCGCGAACAGCACATCGGCCCCCACTTTTTCGAAGGCCTGAAGGCGGCGGATGGTGCCATCCAGGTCTGGATTGCCATAGAGGAAATTATGCGCCCGCGCAGTGAGCATGAACGGGAAAGGCAACTCCCGCGCGACTTGCGCGGCAGCCGCGATCCTTTCAACCGCCAGGCTGTCATCATAGAGCGGACGGTCTGAATCGCCGGTCGCATCTTCGATGGTACACCCGACCAGGCCTGCTTCGGCCGCCAGGCGAACCGTTTGCGCAGCATCGTCCGGCGCATCCCCGAACCCTTTTCCCAAGTCCGCCGAGACGGGTATATCTGTCGAATCAACAATCATGCGTGCGTGCGCGAGCGCCTCATCTCTCGTCAGTCCATGGTCTCTTCGACCCGCTACACAGGCAGAGGCCGCGCTCGATGTGGCCAAGGCCTGGAACCCAAACCCAGCCAGAATCCTCGCGGACGCGACATCCCACGGATTCGGAATGAGAAAGCTGCCGGGGCCTTCGTGTAGCGCGCGAAAGCGAAAGGCCCTTTCGTTTTGAGTGACACTCACCTAACTTACCTCGCAAATATTTCGGCTACTCGCAGGCGAACCAAGCGATTTATTTCCAGCGCGAGCTTACGTAGGGAAGCGCAACTTTGAAGAGCGTACCTTCCGTACCCGTTCTTTCCAGGTAAACATCCCCACCCAGGCCGCGAAGAATTTTCTGAACAATTGCCAATCCGAGTCCGGTACCATCTGTCTTGCCGTAACTCACAAAAGGCTGGAAGACGGCGTGGCGAATCGGCTCTGGGATGCCAGGGCCGTTATCTGCGATGGTGATTTCGATACGCTCGCGCCGACCCAGTGATTTGACGTTTATCCTTCCTGAGACGGGCGAAACCGCCTCGCAAGCATTGAGAACGAGGTTGGTGACCACCCGCTGCACTTGTCCAGCGTCGAACCTGCACTCATCCAGGCCCTCGTGTTCGTAACTGGTCATAATACGGCTGAACTCCGGCCTCACCGCCACAGCCCGTATTGCGCACTGGATCGTCTTCCTGATGTCGCTAGGCTCTGCTCGAAGAGCATCACGAGGTCTGGAGAACTCCAGGAGCAATGATATGAGATCATTCATCCGGCATACGGCCGAGCGGATTTCCTTGTGAAAATCTTTCCTCTGGAACGTGTCCAGGTTGTCCTCAGCCATGAGTTCTGAATATGCCAGAATGGCGGACAGGGGCACACGCAGATCGTGGCAGATAAACCCGGCGAGCGGGAGAGCTTCGGACTCCGAGTCGACTAACTTACGGGGCAGGAAAGTCCTATCGCGCTTCTCATAAATTGTCGATACTTCAACTGCCATGGATTACCTCGTCATGGCTTTTTCAAAGCCGTTAAAGTCGGTCCGCAGAAATGAAGGCCCTCGTCGTGGACACTTCATTTCGAGGCGGAAACGGAAAGGTTCTCGAACCAGATGCTCAGGTTGGCCCTCAGCTTCAGGCGGGCATGGGTCCGATAGGTTTTCACAACCGGAAGTGAGAGCCCCAATATATCTGCTATCTCTTCGACGGAGAATCCTTCTATGTCGCCGAGGACGAAGATTATCCGCAAAGGAGTTTCAATATCCTCGAGTGCCCTGGACAGAATGGCGTCGAGGTCGGCCTTACTATAGCTGTGCCTGGGATCGTGAATCCATTCCTGAACACGGCCGGGTGATGACATCGCGTCAGTATTGTTCATGGGTTCGTCGAATGAATAACCTGTGAAAGGACCGTGCCGGCGCAACCTGACGATGGCCGTATCAATCGCGATTCGCGCCAGCCACGAGTGGAGTCGCTCCTCTCCCCGGAATTCCCCAACATCCTCGCGCGCCTGCAAGAAGGTTGCTTCCAACAACTCTTCAGCGTCCTCGTCGCTTGTCGTAATCGCGCGAACCAACCGGTAAACCATCCCCTCGTATTGATTAACGAGGGTTCCGAAAGCGTCGGGGCTTCCGGACTGCGCCAGCCGAACCAGCGCGATTTCGTTGTCCAGTTCTACGAGCATCCTGCGTTCCATCATCACTCTTCAGAGCCATCGCCCTTATTTCGAAGGGACATCGTGCCGCGTTCAGCCACGCGAAGCTGCAGCGTCAGATATGGCAGAAGATTCAGAATGGTCACGTCGCGGCTTCTGAGATCCTTGAGAAGTTGGATCCCCTCTCCGTCGGCGAAAGAAACATCGCCCAGATCGAGAGTCAACTTCGTACCATCCGCGAGTGCGTGCAATTCACACGATTCGCGCAGTTCTGTAACGCTGTGACCGGTTAGCCGACCTTCCACCCTCAGCCTGACACCTGAATCCGAAGACTCGACGACCGTCACTCTCAGCATGTTGAACGCTCCCGCACCGTCGATACTGGTAGAGGCAGGTTCGATTCCAAATGGACGTCTGAGTTTAATTCCTGTAAAGATTTCTAAGGCGGACGTAGGCTTGTTTTTGTTTTTCGTAAACAAGTTGACAATTTACAGATGCTGAATCAGTAATTTGCAAGTCAAATTGGCAAAACTGATCAGATCAGTGAGCCGATTCGGATTTGCGGCCGACGTTTTACGGCGATTACGATTTTGTGGGCGATCAGCGGACCAGGGCGTTCGAGGCCACGATCTGCGGTGGGGGAACTACTGCTGGCGGTGGCCAGGACGCCTGACACCGAGCCTCTGCATCCGGTGGCGGAGAGTATTTGGGTGGAGACCAAGAATTCGAGCGGCACCTTTTGATCCCTCAATCACTCCGCCGGTCTCCTGCAGGGCCGCAAGGATGTGCTTTCGTTCTAACTCGTCCAAGGTTGTGAGCTCGGCGGGTCCTTGGCGTAAAGACAATTGCCCTTCCGCGGCCGTTTCGAGTTCTTGTCCGTTGCTGAAAAAGAGGCGAGGCAACAGCTCCTGGTTGAGCAGCAGGTTTGGGCCTGGCGACAGAATCACGGCCCTCTCAATCACGTTCTGCAACTCTCGAACGTTCCCCGGCCAGGCGTAGCTCATCAACCCGTCCAACGTTTCCTGCGAAACAGTATCTACTTGCTTGCCGAATTTTTTCGAATACCGCGAAAGATAGAAGTTTACAAGGTGGGGAATGTCGGTCTGGCGATTTCTCAGCGGGGGCAATTCAAGCGGGAACACATTGAGGCGGTAAAACAGGTCAGAGCGGAACCGGCCCGCATCCACCGCGTTCTGCAAATTGCGATTGGTGGCGGCGATGACCCTGACATCAACGCGAAGGGAGCGGCTGCTGCCCACAGGCTCGAAGTCGCGTTCCTGCAGGACCCTCAACAGCTTCACTTGCATTTCCAGGGGCAGTTCGCCAATCTCGTCAAGAAAAATAGTGCCGCCGTCAGCAATTTCGAATCGCCCGGTGCGGCGTTCAGACGCACCCGTGAAGGCGCCTTTCATGTGGCCGAACAGCTCACTTTCAATCAGGCCTGCGGGGATGGAACTGCAATCGACTCTGACCAGAGGGCGTTCCTTGCGCAAGCTGCGATTGTGGATGGCGTGGGCGATCAGTTCCTTGCCCGTTCCCGTTTCGCCATGAATGAGCACTGTGGAATCGGTCGGGGCGACCTGCTCGACCGCTCGAAGCACCTTCAGCAGAGCGTTACTGTTCCCTACAATTTCCTCAAAATTGTGCTCTGTGCGGATTTCCTCCTGCAGATAGATGTTTTCCTTCTCGAGCCTTGCCTTCAGCTCCGCGATCTCTTCATAGGCCTGCATGTTCTCCACAGCAAGCGCCACCTGATTGGCCACTTCCTGCAGAAATTCCGCATTTTTCTGCGAATACTGACCGGGGAGGGCGTGCGCGACATTGAGGGTGCCGATACTCTTCCCCCGCACAATCAGCGGGACTACGCAGTGTGACCGCATGCCTTCCGCGGCCAAGCGTTGTTCATTGTCGTATTGCTGTTCTCTTTCCAGGTCCTGGCGGAGAATGGGCCGCTGATGATGAAATACCCAGCCCACACTGCTGTTTGCAGGACTGATCTCAAGCTTGGGCTGAAAATAATTTGAAACAGAGCTGCCCTCAATCGCCACGAATCGAAAAACGTTTCTGCCCGGCTGATAGATGGTCAAAGCCGCGCGATGGAACGGGATCCCGCCCCGGAGCGACTCGGAGATCGACCGCAGAAGCGCCTCTTGCGACAGGTTCGTAACGATTGCGTTGTTGATTTCGAGCAGCGTTCGAAGGTGGTCAGCCGTGCTGGCGACCTGTTTGTTGAGATCGCCGATCTCCTCATAGGCCCTCATGTTCCCGACCGCCAGCGCGACCTGGTTAGCGACTTCCTGCAGGAAAAAGATATCATCTTCCGAGTATTCGCCGGTTGTGGGACTGACCAGGAACAGAACCCCGCTTGGCTCTTCCCGGGCGATCAGAGGCAGAGCACAAAGCGACCGGATGCCGCTGTCCAGGAGACGGCGCTCCGTCGGATATTCCCATTCAGCCTCGAGGTCCCGCCGCAGGAAGGGCCGGCGGTGTTCAACGATCCATCTGGAGATGCTGTCGGGTCCAACTTCATGCCCAACAGCGAAATTCTTTCCCTGAAAAGGCCCCTCCAAGGCGGCAATTCGCAGAACATCGGTGCCGGGATCGCGGAGGATCAGGGCAACTCGGCCGTAAGGAACCACGCGTTTCAAGGCTTCGCAGATAGCACGGAAGAGTTCGTTCTGGTTGAGCTTGGTGATAATAGCATTGTTGATCTCGAGCAGCGTTCGCCGGCGTTCTTCGCTTTTCTTGAGAGATTCTTCGGCATCTTTACGCTCGGTGATGTCCTCACAAAGGGCCATCGCAAATTTAGGTGCGCTCCCCGTGCCCGGCACGAGCGAGGCGTGCAGCAGGACCCAGACCAGACTGCCATCCTTACGGCAATAGGGTTTTTCGAACTGGTATTGCTCCAATCTCCCGGCCCACAAGTCCGCTGCCAGCGCCCGGTTGGATTCGCGGAATTCTTCCGGGGTGATGTCGTAAAACGAGAGCTTTTGAAGTTCCTCCTCCGAATAGCCCAGAATCTTCTGATAGGCAGGATTGACGTCCAAAAACCGGCCTTTCGCGTCGCTGAAAGCCACACCGATGGCCGACCTCTCGAACACCGACCGCCAACGCTCTTCCAGCGCTGCGACGCTCGTCCGTAAGGCCATCACCTGGCCCGTCGCCTGTGCTTTCGATATTGCCTCTGCTGCACGTTCGGCAAAACCCTGCAGCCATCCCAACTCCCGCTCGGTCAAGTCAACCCGGCTGAAAACAGCCAGCACTCCAAGCACTTCTTCCTGGAACACCACGGGCAGGCCCGCAAAGCTCCTGATCTTTTGTGCCTTCACCCACTCCTGGCGTGAAATCCAAAGCTGAGCACCTTCTTCCTCCTGTGTCCGGATGTGGACAGGGTCACCCGTCGTTGCAACGCGGGACACTTTGAGAGGAGCGTTCAACGGGATTCGACGAAAGTGACCGTTAATGCGGGACCACTCTTCCTGCTCGGCATCTCCCCTGACCTGCTCCTTCAGAGGTTTGCCAGCGCTGGCCACCAGATGCAGGCAGCGCGTTTGGTCCGGGCACACGCTCCGCATGGGACACGATGTGCAGACGTCGCCGGTCCCGATCAGCCAGACGCGCGTTAGCGCGATGTCAGGATTGTCTGCGAGACTCCGCACGATCTTCTGGAGGACCGCATCCAGGCCGTGTGACTGCGCCTCGGCGAGAGAGACTTTTTGGAAGGAATCCACGTCCAAGGAATTAGACTCTTTTAGTTCCTTGCACTTAAGTAGCCCTAGTCCCTGTTCTTTGCCCCGAATGCAGCTAGTATACGATATTTTGAATTGCACTGGTTCGATAAAGTCTCTGACGGCGGAATGGAGGGCTCCCCCCGCGCTCGCTCCTCTGTTGGCGAACCCCCACTCGCGGCCTACGCGGTCAGGGTTATCTGACCACAACTTTAGCGGTCATCTTCGGGTGGACTGAACAATAGTAAGAGTATGTGCCAGGCTTGGTGAAGGTGTACGAGAACTTATCGCCGGTGTCCAGCACCGACGAGGCAAACACCTTGTCTGTGCTGACAACCGTATGCGGTACGTCATCTCTATTGATCCAGGTGACAGTGGTTCCGGCAGGGACCGTCAGCGTCCCCGAGCCGAAACTGAAGTTGTCAATATTCACCAGTGTGCTGCCTGGATTGCTTTCTCCGTACAAAGCTGGCCTCAAGGCGGTCGCGCCCGTCAGAATAAGAAGCGCCAATGTGACGGCTCTGAGCTTTCTGAAATTCCAAAGTATCTTTTTCATATTCTCTTCTCCTTTTCGTAACTCATTTTTCGATCGATCAATCGGCTATTCCAATCAATTCAGCGACGCATCGACGATGGCCAGTGTCTGCCTGCCCTGGACGTACTGGACACTCGTCAGGCCCAACAGACTGCGCAACTGCTCCGCGGGCACTTTCATCGGTCCGGGCGAGGGCGCTTCCCCGGGGTGGGGCTGAGGAAACGCCGTGGAAGCCGCGGTATGGAAGGTGATGTTCCCTTCCACTTTTTGCATGGTCTGGTGAATATGGCCGTTGAGGACGGTGACCGACCCGAATCGCTTGAGGTAGGAAAGCGCTTGGGCGCTGTCCTCCGTCGCCCAACCCCAATCGGGATAGATCGACCAGAGCGGAATATGGGCGAACACCACGATTGGAGTACTAGACGAGAGCCCGCCCACATCCTGTTTGAGCCATGCAAGCTGGTCCGGTCCCAGCGTCCCCAGGCCGCCGGCCTTGAGGTCCAGGACATTGACGAGGCCGATGAAATGAACGCCGCTATGCTCAAAGCTATACCAGCCCGATCCGCTCGTTTCCCTGCCATACCGGTCGCGGTAGTATTTGCCATTATCGGTAAGGACATCGTGTTCGCCGGGAACATAAAAGACCCGGCTTGCCCTGGCGCCCTTTAGGAGCTGATCGACTGTGTCAAACTCCTGTGCTTTGGAAAGATGGCTGATGTCGCCGGTATGAAGCAGGAAAGCCGGCGGGGTTTGCAGTGCATTGATTTTGTCAATCGCAGCCTGCAGGGTGGCTACTACGTCTGAATTGGCGGGCTTACTGAAGCCCATGTGGCTGTCGGATATCTGGGCGAAGCTCAGTTCCCCCTTAATGCTTTCCATGGCCTTTCCATCCGGGTCCTGAGCGAGCTGGCTCAAGCTGTAGGAGTTTAAAACCCCGCCTTTGACGACGCAGAGTAGCCCAGTGCCAGCCCAGGCCATACATCTGAGAAATCCGCGGCGGTCAATTCCGTCGTGGTTATGGTCGTGAACGATATAGTCGGACAATGGAACCTCCTTTGCACTTCTTGCATCTGATTTGTGACGGTTTTCTCGATCGCCGTCACCCTTTCATACCTGACAGGCGAGCGAAAAATTCCAGGAATTCGGCGGGATGGGAGCCGGGAATAAAAAAGACCGGAAGCTGGTCATAGGACTCAGGAGTGTGCTTACGGTGGAAAGGAATTGCCTTGAGTGAGCAGGACAAGGCGGCGCAGTTCGAGCAGGCCGTGCTGCCTCACCTGGACGCAGCGCACAACCTTGCTCGCTGGCTCATCCGTCAGCCGGAAGACGCCGAGGACATGGTGCAGGAATCATACATGCGGGCCTTCACCTCGTTTGAAGGTTTCCGTGGAGGCAACGGCCGGGCCTGGATTCTCACGATCGTGCGCAACACCTGCTACACATGGCTTCAGCGGGGCCGGTCGAGTGAAATGACAACCGAATTTGATGAGGAGACCCACAGCCCGGAGACAAACGCCAACCCGGAAGCTCTGCTGCTGGGTGAAGCCAACCGCGAGCTGCTGGCCAAAGCATTAGAGGAACTCCCGCTGGAGTTTCGCGAAACGCTGGTCCTGCGTGAGCTTGAAGGACTGAGCTACAAGGAGATTGCCGACGTTACTGGAGTTCCGCTGGGCACGGTGATGTCACGCCTGGCGCGCGCACGTAACATGCTGGAGAGGACTTTGGCCGGCGGAACAAATAAGGAGCTCCTTCGATGAACTGTGAGGAGATGGGACGTCTGGGCCATGCATTTCTGGACGGTGAACTCGACCTTGTCCGCAGCATGGAAATCGAGAGCCATTTGGAGAGCTGCGCGGGCTGCCTGCTGACGTTCCAGAAACAACAGTCGCTCCGATCGTTGGTGCGCGGCAGCTCGCTGTACTACAAGGCTCCAGATAACCTTGCGCATCGAATAAGGGTTGGCCTGCGCGAGGCACACGAGGCTTCCACTAAGCCGAAAACCGGCGCCGTAAGAACATGGCGTCCACGCCAGACTCGATGGGGCCGCTTTCCAACCTGGGCCACCGCGGCGGCAGCGCTTGCGGCACTGGTCGTTATCATCTCAATTCTGGCGCCGAGGTGGTCACGGCCCCCACAACAGGATTCTCTGGCGGAGGAAGTGGTTTCCAGCCATATTCGCTCGCTGATGCCCAACCACCTCACAGACGTTGTGTCTTCCGATCAGCACACCGTGAAACCATGGTTTGACGGAAGGCTTGACTTTTCGCCTTCGGTCATCGATCTGGCCCGCGAGGGGTTCCCGCTTGCCGGCGGGCGGCTCGATTATCTGGGGGGGCGGGCGGTAGCGGCGCTCGTGTATGAGCGGGGCAAACATCTGATCAACGTCTTCACCTGGCCGGACGGCGCTTCCTCCACCGACTCCGGCGCCCTTGTGAAGGCATCGGCACGCCAGGGCTATAACGTCTACCACTGGACCAAGTCGGGCATGGACTATTGGGTCGTGTCCGACCTTAACGCAGAGGAGTTAAAGAACTTTGCCCGGCTGCTGCGAAATGCTAATTGACCCATGCGGACGGCATCATAAATGGCCGGCATGCGGAGAGCACCTCATTCGACATTTGGCGGAACGGAGGTTGGTGTGGTTCCTGTTCGCGATCTCTTTGAATCCCATCTGACGGTTACAGACCTGCAACGCTCGATGACTTTCTATGGCCAGGTCCTGGAACTCGAGCTGGCCGAGGTATTTTGGGAGCGCAAAGTCGCGTTCTACTGGATTGGCGGAGGCGGCAACGCGATGCTCGGCCTGTGGGAGGCCGGGACCGGCCCCCAGAAGCTGAGTCTGCATATTGCCTTCAAGTCAGATCTCGGAGATCTGCTGGACGCGCCAGCGCGTCTTCGCGCCGTCGGTGTCGTCCCGCTCGATTTTGACGGCGCCCCAACCGAGGAACCCGTTGTGCTCTGCTGGATGCCGGCCGCGTCACTCTACTTCCGAGATCCGGATGAAAACCTGCTCGAGCTGCTATCGATGCTGCCTGAGACCCCTCGGCCGGAATTGGGAATTATCAGTTGGAGCGGCTGGAGGGCCCACCTTATTGACGGGCGACCCTCGTGATTTCATGTGGTTAGCCGAAAGTCACCTTTTCGCTTGGAAGCCTCAATCGATTCGTTGTGGTAAGTCTATAAGCAGCAACGGCATATTCACTTCTTGACGCCAGATCAACCCGAAACGTTCACTTGCCGGTCAGGCATGTACGCGAGGTTCGGCGAACATTATCTGTAACCGCCTGCTCGGCCTGAACGTCCAAACTTCCGAATTGGTGCCAATTGGCTGCCGGCAGGGAGCTCAGTCAATGGCAAGAAGCCGGAAGGACTTTGTCATGAGTAGCCGTTCCTTTCGGGAAAGGAGCACGGCCGATGCAGGCTCGCCAAGGTACGAGAGGGCAGTCAGCAGGGGTAACATCAGGGTGCCTTTCGTGTATAGGACGGTCTTGCTGGCGATCTGGATTGGCAACCCGGGCCCGTAGTTAGTCTTCTTCGGGTCAACAAGCACACTGGCACGGCCTGACGGCTTAGAGCGCTTCCACTGTTCTCCCTCAACCCTATCACTTGAAACGGCGCGACCGCAGCGATGCGCGGTGAATTGCGGATTCGCCCGCGAGGAAGTGCTCCGGCATATGGAAACGTAGGCGGAACGCGCAGGATGGAAGAACCATGATGGAACAATATCCCCCCGAGATCGGTGAAAGAACCGTTCCCCCTAAGCAAGCAGATGCAGCGCCCGGGAGGCATTCGCGGGCGCGCTGGCTCTGGTGGTTAATACTTGCGCTGCTGGCTTTTGGCGTATATGCCTACACCCGCAAGCGCGGCGGCGCGGGGCCAACCGCCACCGGGGGCCAATCGGCCGCTGGGCGTGCGCGGGGCGGCATGGTCATTCCGGTAGTGGGGGTGAAGGCGCGAAAGGGCGACATTGGCGTTTACCTTACCGGCCTGGGCACGGTGACGCCAATTTACACCGTGACCGTCAAAAGCCGTGTGGACGGGCAATTGATGAAGGTCAATTATCGCGAGGGTGACTACGTTCGCGAGGGTGATCCGCTGGTTGAAATTGATCCCAGGCCTTTTCAAGTCCAATTGATGCAGGCGGAAGGCCAATTGGCCAAGGACCAGGCTGCTTTGGACAACGCGCAGCTCGACCTCACACGCTACCAGACCCTGCTGACGCACAACGCGGTTCCAGAGCAACAGCTCGCCACTCAAAAGGCCTTGGTGGAGCAGGACGACGGTGCGGTGAAGATCGACCAGGCGGCCATTGCAAACGCCAAGCTGAACATTGCGTATTGCCACATCACGGCGCCCATCACGGGGCGGATCGGTTTACGCCTGGTTGATCCTGGAAACTATGTTCAAGCCGGGTCCCAAACCGGACTGCTGGTTATCACTCAGGTCAGGCCCATCAGCGTGATATTTACCATACCGGAGGACCAGGTTCCTGCCGTGCTGCAGAAATTGCGACAGGGGGCACGCTTGCGGGTGGATGCCTACAGCCGCGACATGAGCACGCAGCTTGCCACCGGCGCACTGACGACGGTTGATAACCAGATCGATCCAACGACCGGCACTCTGAGGTTGCGTGCGACCTTCAACAACGCGAATGATGCTCTGTTTCCAAACCAGTTTGTAAACGCCAGGCTGCTGGTGCAGCAGAAACTCGGTGTGACTCTGGTTCCCAGTGCCGTGGTGCAACGCAACACTGACACGGCTTACGTCTACCTGGTGAAACCGGATTCAACTGTCACGGTTAAAACGGTGACCGTGGGAACGACGGAAGCGGGCCAGTCGGAAATTGCGTCGGGGCTGATGGCGGGCGACGTTGTCGTTATGACCGGCGTAGACAAGCTTCAGGAAGGCAGCAAGGTCCGAGTTCATTTCGAAAACGGGACGGCCTCCAAGGAAGACTAGATGAGCCCTTCCAGGAAATTCATCGAGCGGCCGATCGCCACTTCCCTGTTAATGCTGGGCATACTGCTCGCAGGTACCGTGGCGTATTTCGAACTGCCTGTTTCCGCCCTGCCAGAGGTAGACTATCCCACCATTCAGGTGATCACCTTTTACCCCGGCGCCAGCCCGGACGTCATGGCCTCGTCCGTGACGGCGCCCCTGGAGCGCCAGTTCGGCCAGGTTCCCGGGCTGCAGCAGATGACCTCGACAAGTTCCAGCGGACTCTCAGTGGTCACGTTGCAGTTCGGTCTCAACCTGAACATCGATGTCGCGGAGCAGGAAGTCCAGCAATCCATCAACGCCTCGGGGACCTATCTTCCGCCGGACCTCCCCAGCCCGCCCATCTACAGCAAGGTTAATCCCGCCGACGCTCCGATCCTGACCCTGGCGTTGACATCCAACGATTTGCCGCTGACCAAGGTGGAAGACCTTGCCGACACCCGCCTTGCGCCCAAGATTTCCCAGTTGCCAGGTGTCGGCCTGGTCAGCATCAGCGGAGGCCAGAAGCCGGCCGTCAGGATCCAGGTGAACCCGACAAATCTGGCCTCGTACGGCCTGAACCTGGAAGACGTTCGCAACGTCATCGTGGCGGCAAATGTCAACCAGGCGAAAGGAAGCTTCGACGGGCCTCACCAGGCATACCAGATAGGCGCGAATGACCAGTTGCTGTCAAGCGCCGACTACGTGCCGCTGGTGATCGCCTACCGGAACGGGGCCCCGGTCAAGCTGAGCGACGTTGCCACGATTGCCGACGAAGCCGAGAATCTGGACCAGGCGGCCTGGATGAACAGCGGTCCCGCGGTCATCATGAACATCCAGCGCCAGCCGAGCGCCAACATCATTTCGGTTGTTGATCACATCAAGCAGCTCCTGCCCCAGCTTACCGCGACTCTGCCTTCCTCTGTGCAGGTCCACATCCTGACCGACCGCACCACCACGATCCGCGCATCGGTCAAGGACGTCGAGTTCGAGCTGCTGCTGACCATCGCCCTGGTCGTGATGGTGATCTTTCTCTTTCTTCGGAACGTGGCGGCCACCATTATTCCCAGCGTGGCCGTTCCGCTGTCACTGGTCGGAACATTCGGCGTGATGTACCTGCTCGGCTACAGCCTGAACAATCTTACCTTGATGGCGTTGACGATTTCGACGGGGTTCGTGGTGGATGACGCCATTGTCATGATCGAAAACATTGCCCGATTCATCGAACAGGGCGACTCCCCGTTGCGGGCGGCGCTGAGAGGATCGGAGCAAATCGGTTTTACGATCATCTCGTTGACGTTCTCGTTGATTGCTGTCTTGATCCCACTGTTGTTCATGGGTGACATCGTAGGCCGGCTGTTCCGCGAATTCGCCATCACGCTCAGCGTGACGATTCTGGTTTCGGCCATTGTTTCGCTCACTCTCACGCCAGTCATGTGTTCCAAACTTCTGAGACACCGGCCCGACGAACAACAGAGCCGGATTTACCGTATCACTGAGCATGGATGGAACGCAGTCATCGGCCTCTACGACCGCACCCTCCAATGGGTGCTGCGGCGTCAGACCGAAACTCTGCTGGTGGCGCTGGGCACCGTCGCACTGACGGCCGTGCTCTTCTATGTCATTCCCAAAGGTTTTTTCCCGATTCAGGATACGGGTGTAATTCAGGGCGTTTCGCAGGCGGCGCAGAATGTTTCGTTTCAGGAGATGGCGACGGAACAGCAGAGCCTGGTCACGGTTATTCTGAAGGACCCCGCAGTCGAGGGCCTGTCCTCCTTCATCGGAGTGGATGGGACCAATACGACTTTGAACAACGGGCGGATCCTTATTAACCTGAAGCCGTTGGATGAGCGAAACATCAGCGCCAGTGATGTGATTCGCAGGCTTCAGCCGGAATTGGCTAAAGTCCCAGGCATCACGCTCTACATGCAGCCCGTGCAAGACCTGACGGTGGACGACCGGGTGAGCCGCACGCAATTCCAATACACCCTTGAAGATCCCAACACCGATGAGTTGAGTAATTACGCCTCGAAAATGGTTGCCGCCATGCAGAACACCCCGGAACTCCGCGACGTGGCCAGTGACCAGCAAAATGGAGGTCTGCGGGCCAAAGTGGTTTTTGACCGCAGCACGGCCTATCGTCTGGGAATCTCGCCTTCCGCCATCGACCAGACCCTCTACGATGCCTTCGGCCAGAGGCTGGTCTCGACGATTTTCACCCAGTTGAACCAGTACCACGTGGTGCTGGAGGTGAAGCCCGGATTTCAAGAGACCCCTTTTGACTTGCGTCACATTTATATTCGGACAGGCGTGGGAACCTCCACGGGTGCGTCCGGCCTGGTGGCGGGCGGTACAGGCGCAACGCAGTTACTCGGGCCCACCAGCTCACTGACAGCCGCAAATGCGAGCCTGTCTGCCTCAACTTCGGCCGGTGCTTCCGGCGCAGCCTCTTCCGGCGGGCCAATTGACGGGGCCATCGCTTCCTCCTCGGCGTTCCCAAACGGCGGACAGGTTCCGCTTTCGGCATTTACTCACGTTGAAGAAACCAGCGCTCCCCTGACCATCAACCATCAGGGGCAGTTTCCAGTGGTGACGCTGTCCTTCAACCTTGCTCCCGGCGCCTCGCTTGGAAAGGCCGTACAGGCTATCAAACAGGTGGAGGGCCAGGTCGGGCTTCCGCGCAGCATCCAGGCGTCTTTTCAGGGAACTGCGGAGGCTTTCCAGAATTCGCTGTCCAACGAGTGGATCTTGATTCTGGCCGCGATTATCACGGTCTACATCGTGCTCGGCGTGCTTTATGAAAGCTACATTCATCCCATCACGATTCTCTCCACGCTGCCGTCAGCCGGGGTTGGCGCCGTGCTGGCGCTCATGATCTGCCGGACCGACTTCAACGTGATCGCGCTGATCGGCCTGGTGCTGCTGATCGGCATCGTCAAGAAGAACGGCATCATGATGATCGACTTCGCTCTGGAAGCCGAGCGCAAGGAAGGAATGACTCCCCTGAATGCCATCTACCAGGCGTGCCTGTTGCGCTTCCGGCCCATCATGATGACCACCATGGCGGCCCTGCTGGCCGGGATCCCACTGGCGTTTGGGACGGGCACCGGCTCAGAACTGCGCAGACCGCTGGGAATTACGATGGTGGGTGGACTGATTCTGAGTCAATTGCTCACGCTTTACACGACTCCGGTCATTTATCTCTGGTTCGACCGGCTATCCAGCCGCCTGTCCTGGCGCCGTCAAAGCAACCTGGGCGCGGGGCCCGTCGCCGCAGAGTAGGCCATGAATATTTCGGAAATCTTTATTCGCAGGCCCATCGCAACCACGCTTTTGACGGCGGCCATTGCTTTGGCTGGCGTGGTGGCGTTTCGCCTGCTGCCGGTTTCGCCGCTGCCCCAGGTCGATTTCCCCACCATTTCTGTGGGAGCAGCGCTGCCGGGGGCCAGTCCGGAGACGATGGCTTCTTCGGTCGCCACGCCTCTCGAGCGGCAGTTCGGACGCATCGCCGGAGTCACGGAGATGACGTCTTCAAGCACTCTCGGAAGGACCGGCGTCACGCTGCAGTTTGATCTGAACCGCAACATTGACGCAGCGGCGCGCGACGTGCAGGCCGCCATCAACGCCGCCCGCGGTTATTTGCCGGCCAATCTGCCCAGCAATCCCTCGTATCGAAAGGTGAATCCAGCCGATGCTCCCATCATGATCATCGCCATGACCTCGACGGTGCTGACCAAAGGTCAGATGTACGATGCGGCGTCTACGATCATGGCACAGAAGCTCTCGCAGTTGGACGGCGTGGGCCAGGTGGTCGTGGGAGGCAGTTCGCTTCCTGCCGTACGGGTCGAGTTGGATGTGCCCACGCTGAACAAGTATGGCATCGGATTTGAACAGGTCCGAGGCGTGTTGGCTGCGGCCAATGCACACATCCCCAAGGGAAACTTTTCAGGCGCGCAACGGACCTGGGAGATCGGCGCAAACGACCAGATTTTCGAGCCCGTTGATTACGAGCCCCTGATCGTTGCCTATCACAATGGGTCCGCGGTGCGTCTATCAGATATAGCCAGAGTGCAGGAATCTGTGGAAGACCTCCGTGGCGCGGGATACGCGAACGGCCATCCCTCGATTCTTCTCATCATCTTTCGTCAGCCCGCGGCGAATATCATCAACACCGTAGACAGTATCAGGGCAGAGCTTCCTCAACTCCAGGCGGAAATTCCACAATCCATCCATCTTCAGGTTGTGATGGACCAGACCATCACCATCCGCGCCTCCGTGCACGACGTCGAAAGGACGCTGATGATTGCCGTGGTCCTGGTGATTCTGGTGGTATTTATCTTCCTCCGCGAACCGCGTTCAACTCTGATCCCCAGCGTCGCCGTGCCGGTGTCACTGCTAGGGACCTTCGGGATGATGTACCTGCTGGGTTACAGCCTCGATAATCTCTCGCTGATGGCCCTGACTATTTCGACTGGTTTCGTGGTGGACGATGCGATCGTCGTGATGGAGAACATCACTCGATATCTGGAACAGGGCGTCCCGCCTTTCCAGGCCGCGTTGAAGGGGGCCCGCGAGGTTGGCTTCACCGTCATCGCCATGAGCACTTCGCTGGTGGCTGTTTTCATACCGCTCCTGCTGATGGGAGGCATCGTAGGCCGTCTCTTTCGGGAATTTGCAGTCTGCCTCTCGATCGCCATCGCCGTCTCCATGCTGATATCGCTCACCACGACTCCCTGCATGTGCGCGCACCTTTTAAGAGTGCACAAGTCCCATGGGTGGCTCTACCAAAAGGGTGAGCAGGCGTTCAACTGGATCGTGGCCCTCTATGGAAAAACGCTCACCGTGGTGCTTCGCCACTCGGCCGCGACGCTGGCCGTCCTGCTGGCGACGATTGGCCTGAACGTCTACCTTTACGTTCATGTGTCGAAGGGATTTTTCCCCCAGCAGGATAACGGCAGGATGGGGGGCGCCATACAGGCCGATCAGGATTCCTCTTTTCAATCCATGAACGACGTCTTGCTGAAGATGATCAAGATTGTCAATGCCGATCCCGCAGTGGAATCCGTCGTGGGCTTTACGGGCGGTTTTGCCGGGGCCAACACCGCCCGGATGTTCATAGAGTTGAAGCCCATGGAAGAGCGTAAAATCACGGCTGACCAGGTGATCGCGCGTCTCCGCCCCAAGCTGGCCCGGGTGCCTGGCGCCACACTCTTCATGCAGGCGTCGCAGGACGTCCGGGTGGGCGGACGTATGGGTAACGCCCAGTATCAGTTCACCATGAGGGGAGACAACGTTCAGGACCTTACAGCCTTTTCACCTCTCATGCTCGCGCAGTTGCGTAAGATCCCGATCATCACAGACGTCAACAGCGACCAGCAGGACCGCGGGCTGCAGGCGATGGTCCAGTACGACCGCACCACTGCCGCGCGATTCGGTATTTCACCCCAATTGATAGACAACACGCTTTACGACGCCTTCGGCCAGCGTCAGGTCTCAACCATGTATACGGGGCTCAACCAGTACCATGTTGTGATGGAAGCGGCGCCTGAGTATTGGCAGGACCCCGAAATCCTGAAGCAGATTTACGTCCGTTCGCCCAGCGGCAATCAGGTCCCTCTGAGCGCCTTCGCCCATTTTGCTTCGCAGACGGCGCCGCTGGCAGTCGCCCACCAGGGGCTCTTTCCGGCCGTTACCATCTCCTTCAACCTTCGTCCGGGAGTCGCTTTGGGCGATGCCGTGAACGCCATCAACGCTGCAGCATTCAAGATTGGCCTTCCTGAAACCATCCATACCGGTTTTGCGGGCACAGCCCAGGCCTACCAGCAATCACTGGGCAGTGAACCCCTGCTGATTGCTGCGGCGCTCATGGCGGTGTATCTTGTTCTGGGCATTCTGTACGAGAGCTATATCCACCCTGTTACCATTCTCTCCACGCTTCCATCCGCTGGCGTGGGGGCGCTGCTGGCCCTGATGCTGACGCGGACCGATCTGACCGTCATCGCCATTATCGGGATCATTTTGCTGATCGGGATCGTCAAAAAGAACGCCATCCTGATGATCGACTTCGCTCTGGCTGCGGAGCGCACGGAAGGCAAGAATTCGCGTGACTCCATCTACGAGGCGTGCCTGCTGCGCTTTCGTCCCATCATGATGACCACCATGGCGGCGATTTTCGGCGCTACACCTCTCGCTTTCGGCACAGGGACCGGGTCGGAATTTCGCCGCCCGTTGGGGATTGCAATCATCGGCGGTCTTATCCTCAGCCAGCTTCTGACCCTTTATACAACCCCGGTTGTGTACCTCTACTTTGATCGCTTGCAGCACTGGTGGAACCGCGTCCGTGGGCGAGAGGCCGCCGGGCCTGAACCCGTGCCTTCGGGAGTTTGAAATGGCTATGAAGGAGGGCGTGAATTGATGCGTGGCACCTCTTCGAATTGGAAGGGCCGGAGTGTGCTGCAATTTCGCCGTTCCAGACTGCGCCTGCTGCTCGTTCTCACCGGGCCGGTACTCCTTTCGACCGCTTGCATGGTCGGCCCGAAATATCAGCGACCAACGGCCCCCGTTCCCAGCGCATACAAAGAACAACCGCCGCCCTCCGCGCCGCAGGCCTTGAATTGGAACCCTGCGCAACCGAACGATGGCGCCGCAAGGGGAAATTGGTGGGAGATTTTCAATGATTCGCAGTTGAACGCGCTGGAAGCACAGGTCAATATTTCCAACCAGAACATTCTTGCGGCGGAAGCGCAGTTCCGTGCCGCCGGGGATGCCGTGCGCATCGCCCGTTCGGGCCTGTTCCCGACAGCAACCGCGAACGTGATTTATACGAATTCACGGTCATCCTCGACTTTGTTCAACGTCACGGCCGGCAACCTGACCTCCGGACAACGGACCATTTACAATCTGCCCGTGGATATTTCATATCAGGCGGATTTGTGGGGCAGCATCCGGCGCAGCGTGCGAGGCAGCGCGGAGTCCGCCCAGGCGACGGCGGCGCAACTGGAGAATGTCCGCCTCGTCTTCCAGGCAGCTCTGGCCCAGGACTTCTTTGAGCTGCACGGTGTGGACGGCGAGCGAGCGCTGCTTGAACAGACGGTCAATTCGTATCAACAGTACCTTCAATTGACCAAAGACCGGCAGGCAAGCGGAGTCGCATCGGGCGGCGATGTCGCCCAGGCTGAAACACAACTGAAGACCGCGCAGGCACAACTGATCGATTTGGGTGTAGCGCGCGCGCAGTTTGAACACGCCATCGCCATCCTGACGGGAAAGCCGCCAGCCGAGGTGACAGTCGCCGCCCAGCCGATCACAGCCCAGCCACCCGAAATTCCTGCTGGAATTCCTTCTGATCTTCTGCAGCGGCGTCCGGATATCGCTGCTGCGGAGCGACAGATGGCCGCCGTTAACGAGCAGATCGGGATCGCCAAAGCCGCATTTTTCCCCTCCCTGCTGCTGACGGGGTCCGTCGGCTTGGAAAGTGGCAGCATTGCCGATTGGTTCACCTGGCCCAGTCACATCTGGTCCGTCGGCCCGCAGGTGGCTGAAACCATCTTTGATGCAGGCCGCCGCCGCGCGCAGTCAGATCTCGCGCGTTCCGATTTCGATGTCTCTGTGGCCAACTACCGTCAGACCGTCTTGACAGCCTTCCAACAGGTGGAAGACAACCTGGCGGCGCTGCGGATTCTCGCTGATGAAACCCGCGCCGAAGATGATGCCATCAAAGCGGCCCAGGAATCGCTCGATGTTGCAACCTACCAGTACAAGGCCGGCACAACCAGCTACCTGCAGGTGATTACGGCCCAGACCTTTGTCCTCCAGAATAAACTTACCTCTGTGAATGTTCACACCCGCCGCATGGCTGCCAGCGTTCTTCTCATCGAAGCTCTGGGAGGCGGCTGGAACGCATCATCCCTGCCGACGATCCAACAACTGACGCGTAAGAGATAAAACATGGAGCGGCCCAGGTTCAGGACGGGCGGCCTGATCGAGTCATGTGTTACATCTTCACCTGTTGCACTGCGTTCCGGCGCAGATACCAGCACGGTGGGTAGCCGAAGTGGGGAAATAATGAACGGAGACAAGTCTGGTCGGCCGGAGGCTCGAAAAAATATTCCGGCTTGCCATTTTTCATCGTGACCGCGTAGGACCGCCGCACCTGCACAACTCCGTAAGGATCAAGCTTCTTTGCAACGCGGACCCGAGCGACCGAATAGTCTCCTGCATATACAACTGCCACCAAGGCTGCCGCACCGACCAGGACGTGCCTCACATGCCGCAAGAAACGGCTCAGCGGGGTGCTTTGATGTTTGGTTGTCTGCCCGAATCCGCTCACTTGAAGATCCGTCCTTGTTCCGGCGTTGATCGATCCACCCTCCAGCTCGAAGTGGCATCGGCGATTATTACGGCCGGCAGTCAACGAGCAGGGCTATTCAGTTTCAAATATTTCCATTGTAACCCGCGCGAAGTTGGCGTATAAATCGATCAAGAGTAGGGCGTCAAGTTTCTTCTCAAGTTTGACGAAGGGGCAGGTAACCGAATTTACCTTTTCCAAGGGGCAGGGCTGCATGGGATCCGGGCACAAGGGATTGCGGTCGGGCCAGACTGTTGTAACTGTCAAATGCGGCCTCTTCCTATTGCTTCTGATATTTCTCGCCGGCTTGGTGAAGGCGCAGAAGCTGACGACCAGCGATAATGGATCTGCTGGTCCTCCCCAGGCCAGTGCAAAGACCGCTCCTCGATCGACCAAAGCGAGTTCCTCTGCCGCTCCCAACTTCGGCCGTGACATTGAACCCGTCTTTCTGGCCTCCTGCGGCAACTGCCACGCGGGCAACCAGGCACAGGGTCATCTGCGGCTGGATTCGGTCGCGGCCATCCTAAAGGGCGGTGTCTCCGGCGCTGCAATTGTTCCCGGTCACAGCCAGGACAGCCTTCTTGTCAGGCGGTTGCTCGGGCTGGGAGACGGACCGCGTATGCCGATGGCAGCGAGTCCGCTCGAGCCCCGTAATATCAATCTGATTCGGGCCTGGATCGATTACGCGTCCTTCAAAGGAATCGAGTTGGGAGCTCAGTCGGCAGCTCCTGCGCCGAAGTCTTCGCATCAGCAATCCACGGCTGCGTCGCCGTTATTCGCTGCGAAGATTCGTCCCGTTCTTGCCGCGCGCTGCTACCAGTGCCACGGCCCGGAAATTCATCAAAACGGATTACGCCTGGATTCGCTTGCCGCGATTCTGAAGGGCAGCGAGAACGGCAAGGTTGTCGTCCCAGGCAACAGTGGCGACAGCCGCATTATTCGGCGATTGGCTGGGCTTGAACGCCCCCAAATGCCGTACGGCGGCCCGCCGCTCACCGACGCGCAGATCAAAATGGTCCGCCAATGGATCGATATGGGTGCGCCGGGTCCGGATTCGACGACTGCCATTGCGCAAGCCACGCAGCCGCTCAAGCATTGGGCGTACATCAAGCCGGTGCGGCCCGACTTGCCAAAAGTGAAAAACTCTGCCTGGTGCCGCAATCCCATTGACTACTTTGTTCTGGCCCGTCTCGAAAAGGATGGCGCCCACCCTTCGCCCGAAGCGGACAAAGCCACTCTGCTTCGGCGCGTTTACCTTGATCTGATCGGACTGCCGCCCACCATTAAAGAAACGGACGAATTCATGGCGGATCAGAGTCCCAGCGCCTACGAGAAGCTTGTGGATAAGCTTCTTGCCTCGCCGCATTACGGTGAGCGCTGGGCCCGGCCCTGGCTTGACCTCTCCCGCTATGCGGACTCAAACGGCTACGAAAAAGACAACCCGCGCGTGGCGTGGGAATACCGCGACTGGCTCATCAAAGCGCTCAATGACGACATGTCGTTCAAGGAATTTACCATTGAGCAGATCGCGGGCGACATGCTGCCCAACCCAACGAATGACCAATTGATTGCCACCGGCTTCAACCGAAACACCTTGTTGAACCAGGAAGGCGGCGTGGACAAACTTGAGCAGCGATTCTATACGCTGGTGGACCGGGTCAACACCACGGCGGAGGTATGGCTCGGCACCACGCTCGGATGCGCCGAATGCCACAACCACAAGTTCGATCCTTTCCCTCAAAAAGACTATTACCGCATGATGGCGTTCTTCGACAGCAACGCGAATTACAAGATTCTGGATTTGGGGCAGGGAGAAGGTTATGTCTGGGAGCCTGATCTTGAGCTGCCCACGCCGGAGCAGGCGGTCAAAGCAAAGCAGCTTCGGACGGACATCGCCGGGCTGAAGCAAACGCTCGCCACCGAAACTCCTGCGCGCGAATCCGAACAGGAAAAGTGGGAAGCCGAAATGAAGCGCGCCGTGAAGGAATGGACGCCGCTCAAACCCAGCCATTATGTATCCGAGGAAGGGGCCGAGCTCAAGCTGCTGGACGATGGGTCGATTTTGGCCGGCGGCAAAAATCCTTTCGCGGACACTTACGATATCGAAGCAGAAACCAAATCCCAGGCAATCACGGGGATACGCATCGAGGTCCTTGCAGATCCAAGCCTTCCGAAAGGAGGACCCGGCCGCGACCTGGACGGCAACTTTTTTTTGAGCGGATTCGAGGTGGAAGCATCGCCGGCCGACAAATCTGGCCCTGCCCAGAAGATCGTTTTCAAGCAAGCCGTTGATAACGAATCGGAGTCCGGCTACAGCGCCCGAAACCTGGTTAAGAAAGATAAGGATTTGAAGGGATGGTCGATTGACTCGACGCCTTCACCTGTCCCGATTGTCCGCGAGGCCGTCCTGGTCCCGGAAAAACCCTTCGGATTTCCTGCAGGGACAAAGTTGACGATTCGTTTGACACACGGTATGCGCCACACCACCCGCAACATCGGGCGGTTCAGGCTTTCCGTCACAACCAGCCAGAACCCAGCCGCGATCACTCAGGTGCCGGCCAGGATGGTCCCGGTGCTCGATAAGCCGTCCTCCGAGCGCAGCGAGAAGGAGAAGGGTGACCTTGCCGCAGTCTTCCGATCGATCGCACCCTCGCTTCAGCCGGCGCGCGACCAGGTGGCCAAGCTTGAGAAATCGGTTGAGGACCTGGGTATTGTGACCGCGCTCGTGATGGGCGAGCAGGGCTCCTTCGAGCGGCCCAGCACCTACGTTCGCATTCGAGGGACATTCTCCAGCCTGAGTGACAAAGTGTTCGCGGGAGTGCCATCGGCCCTGAATCCGCTGCCTTCAGACGCCATGCCAAACCGGTTGGGCCTGGCCGAATGGCTGGTGAGCGACGACAATCCGCTTACCGCGCGCGTCACGGTGAACCACTACTGGCAGGAAATCTTCGGCCAGGGCATCGTTGAGACCTCGGAAGATTTCGGCACGCAGGGCGATCCGCCCACTCATCCGGAATTGCTGGACTGGCTGGCTACCGAGTTCATGCAGAACAACTGGAGCATGAAGCACATCATCCGGCTGATCGTCGCCTCGGCCACTTACCGGCAATCATCGCGCGCCACTCCGCAGATGATCGAGTACGACCCATACGATAAGCTGCTGGAACGCGGGCCGCGGTTCCGCGTGGAAGCTGAGATGGTGCGCGACATCGCGCTTTCTGCTGCCGGCCTGCTCAGTCCCAGGGTCGGCGGGCCGAGTGTAATGCCTTATCAGCCGCCCGGCATCTGGGACCGTCCTTACAGCGATGCGAAATGGGTTGAAAGCATAGACGGAGACCAGTACCGCCGCGGTATCTATATTTTCATCCGGCGTACCGCGCCCTACCCCAGCCTGACAACCTTCGATGTGCCCAGCCGCGAATTCTGCACCGTGCGGAGGGTCCGCACCAACACGCCACTCCAGGCGCTGACCACCCTCAATGATCCGGTTTACTTTGAGGCGGCCAAAGCTTTGGCGCGGCGGATGATGGAAGACGCCGGCCCTGGCCCCGCGGCGCGCGTTACATATGGCTTTCGGCGGGCGGTGACACGGAGGCCGGCCAGCCAGGAACTGGACCGCATCGTGGCCTATTACCAGGCCGAGCTCGGCCATTACCAGAAAGACCTGAAGGCGGCAGGGGACGTTATCAAGGGGTATGGTGATTCAAAGCTCGACCCGGCTGAGCAGGCGGCATGGACGATGGTGGCCAACGTGCTCCTGAACCTGGACGAAACTATTACGAAGGAATAATCACGGAAGCCACGACAGGGAATTTTGATAATGGCAGGTCAGCTATGAAGGAAAATCATTTGAACTCATTTGATGACGCAATACGCGCTGTAACGCGGCGGCACTTCTTTCGGCAGGCAGGATTTGGCATCGGAGCGGCGGCGTTGACGGGACTGCTCAATTCCTCCCTGCTGGCCGGCGGCCTGGATTTTTCTCCCGGAAAAGCGGCAGACCCGCTGGCGCCGAGGCCGCCCATGTTTCCGGCGAAGGCTAAAAGCATCATCTATCTCTTTATGGCCGGCGCTCCATCGCAGGTTGACCTGCTGGACTACAAGCCCAAACTTCAGGAACTCGATGGCGAGCATGTTCCCGATTCGCTGATGCAGGGTGAGAAGTTCGCGTTCATCAAGGGAAAACCGCGGCTGCTGGGCTCGCCCTACGAATTCAAGAAGTGGGGAAAGTCGGGACAGGAAATCTCAGAGCTCTTTCCTTACCTCGGTGAGATCGCCGATGACATCACCATCGTTAAATCAATCCATACCACACAGTTTAATCATGCCCCGGCGCAAATCTTTATGAACACCGGTTTCCAGATAGTCGGCCGGCCGAGCATGGGCGCCTGGATGACCTACGGCCTGGGCACTGAAGCGCAAGACCTTCCCGGCTTCGTCGTATTGACCTCCGGCGAGAATGAGCCCGACGGCGGCAAGGCCTGCTGGGGCAGCGGCTTTCTACCCACCGTATACCAGGGGGTGCAGTTCCGGTCACAGGGCGACGCGGTGCTTTTCCTGACCAATCCCGACGGCGTCAGCCCTGAAGTGCGGCGGCAGTCGCTCGACGCCATCAAGGACCTGAACGAACTGCACCTGAAAAGCATGGGCGACCCGGAGATCGTCACGCGAATTCACTCCTACGAAATGGCCTATCGCATGCAATCGAGTGTCCCCGATCTGATGGACATCAGCAAGGAGCCGCAGCAAATTCAGGAAATGTACGGCACCAAACCCGGGCAGGCGTCATTCGCCAACAACTGCCTGCTGGCGCGGCGGCTCGTCGAGCGCGGCGTGCGGTTTGTCCAGCTCTATCACCGCGGCTGGGACAACCACGGGACCTCTTCGCACGATGACATCATCAACCGCCTGCCGCAGCTCTGCCGCGAGACGGACCGCGCCGCGACGGCATTGATCAAAGACCTGAAGCAGCGCGGATTGCTCGATTCCACGGTTGTGGTGTGGGGCGGAGAATTTGGGCGCACGCCGATGAATGAGGGCCGCAACAACTCCAAGTTCCTGGGCCGCGACCACCATCCGCGCGCCTTTTCCATATGGGTTGCGGGCGGCGGATTCAAAGGCGGCACGACCCTCGGCGAAACCGATGAGCTGGGTTACAATCCCATCGCCGATCCTATCGATGTCCACGACTTGCACGCGACGATTCTTCACCTGATGGGCATCGACCACACCAAACTCACCTACCGCTTCCAGGGCCGTGACTTCCGCCTGACGGATGTGGCCGGCAACGTTGTTAACAAGCTGCTGGCTTAGTCGGGGTCACCGATTTTCTGTTGAGGTTTTACCCAAACGGTCCCTACCGAGGATTACAAAATATGGTGACAAGATCGTTTGTAGCGCCGCCGTCCCGGCGGCAATTTTCAGGGCCGGTCCCGCTTGGCGGGATCGGCCCTAGGGAAGTCCGTCACTCTATTATGCAATCCTCATTAATTGGGGGAATTCCGGCTTTTTAGTGGGAAGCGAACTGGGGCTTTGCCCCGCACTCCCAGGATTTAACGCTTTGATGCCTTCCCGATGAGGGCTCTTCAGTCCCAGTGCTTCAGCTGCGGCCACAATTCCTTCAACGGCTGCTTGAGCCCTCGGCAATAGAACACGCCGGAATGCTCGTACGGCATCGAGTATGGGTGGTACACGCTCGCGACCTTCTGCACGCTCGCAAACAGTTGCTCGAGGCGCTCTTGGCTATCATCCATGACGATCATACTTTCGCCCGTGTAATCGCGCGGTCCCCACAGGAAATAGCTTTGGTGACCGCTGATCGCCCACGGCAATCCATATTTCGGCCCGAAGAGATCGATCGCGCCGGCTTGGCCATAGTTCTGGGCAAAGATCGCCGTCTTCGCTCGAACATCCGGCGGCAAACTGTTGTAAACACGCGCCACCGTCGCGACCATTTCCGGCCAGCCAAACTCGCTCGCATAAAGCTGCGGCAAGGGGCCCAGCTTGTGCGTCTCACTTGCAGGCGACGAGAGGTGCAACGCGCGCGTGTAGCGAATGTACGTTTCGACCGGCAGCACCGGCGTGGCAAGCGGCGCAAGAATCGCGCCCGCCGCGATCATCAGTGCCGGGTAGGCCACTCGCACCCACCTTCGCGGCCGCGCCTCCAGCCACATTTCCCACAGGACGCTGCCGGCGGCAAACACCAGCGGAAAGGCGGGAAAGAGGTAATACACGCGCGGACTCATCGTAACAATCACGCCCGCCGTAAACACCCAGGCCCAGCCCAGCGCGCGAAATCTCTTCCCTTGCTCCGCGAACAAGAAAAACCACAGGCCTGCCAGCCACACGGGCGCGGTCAACGGGTTCATCGCACCAATTTCCTGGCCGAAGAAACTGAAGAAGCCCAACGGCACGTCCCGCCCGCTGCGTCGAATGTTGGCCTGCAATTCGAGAAATGGAAAGTGGTGCCGAACATTCCACCAGAGATTCGGCGCAAAAATCACAAACGCGACCACCCCACCAATCCATAACCACCGATTCGCGAGCAGCTTCCGTTGGTTCGTGAGCAGTAGTCCGAGGACAATCCCAGCGCCGAAGATCATCATCGAGTACTTGTTCTCGAGACCGATGCCCGCGACCACGCCGAACCAAATCCACAGCCCCTCATTTCCCGTTTTGATGATGCGAATCACGAGATACGCGCAGGTCATCCAGAACAGTGGCTCGAACGCATTCATCGTGAAGATGCTGTTCAACCCGAGAATGCCGGGCGCAGTGAGCGTGGTAATCGCCGCAAGTACCTGCGCGAAGCGCCCCCCACCGAGTTCGCGCGCAATCAGCGCGGTTAGCACAACCTCCACCGACCCAGCGAGCGCCGGCAAAAATCGAATCGCGAGCAGCGACTGACCCAGCGTATGCCGCACCGCCCAGGCAATCATCGCGATCAGCGGCGGCTGATCGACATAGCCCCAAGCGAGATGACGGCTGCAGGCCAGGTAGTACAACTCGTCACCGAGGTACCCATACCTGTGTCCCGAGTACAAATGCACCACCAGCTTGCATGCGGCAATCAGGAGTACAATCGTGGTCGCGCCCAGCATCGGAAACGGGTGCCTTTCGTCACGGCTCTCTACCGTGCCACCCGCCATTTGCGGCTGCGACTCCGCCATCATCCTCGCTTGCTCCAGATTGCCAGCGTATCGGCCTTGGATCTTCCTCTGGGCACGACCCCAAGAGGAAGGCCCAGTATAGCAGGATGGACGCAGGCTTCCGAGCGCACCTGGCTGGGGCAGATGGACTGTGGATCCCGCCGGTCCGTGGCAACATCTCTGTATGTATGCAAGATCACGAACTGTACCGACGCATCCTAGGCATTGAAGCTCCCTGGCAGGTGGAGCGCGTGGAACTACAACTGAAACAGGGAGAGGTGCACGTTTATCTCACCCATCAAGCAAATCTAGAGTGGGCGTGTGCCGAATGCGGCAGACCCAGCCCGCTCTATGATCATCAAGCAGAGCGGCAATGGCGCCATCTGGATACCTGCCAGTATCAGACCATTCTGCATGCCGCGCCGCCGCGCAGCCAATGTCCCGAGCATGGGATACGGGTGGTGCAGCTGCCGTGGGCGGAGGCGGGCAGCCATTTCACCGCGCTGTTTGAGGGACTGGCGATTGCATGGCTGAAACACGCGAGCCGGAAGGCGGTGGGGGAACAATTGCGGCTGGCCTGGGACGAGATTCACGGCATTATGGAGCGGGCCGTCAAGCGCGGTTTAGCACGGCGGCAGGCAGAAGAGATGCCGCAGTTGGGAGTGGATGAAAAGGCTTTCCGCAAAGGACGCAAGTACCTGACACGGGTCAATGACCTGGAGCACAATCGCGTGCTGTATGTGGCCGAGGATCGAGAGCAGAAGAGTTTGGACGGATTTTGGTCGACGATTACGGCTGAGCCGCGAGCCAGCATTCAAGCCGTGGCCATGGACATGTGGGACTCGTATATCAGCTCCGTGCTCGATCATGTAGAAGACGGCGAAAAGAAGATTGTGTTCGATAAATTTCACATCGCCAAGCATCTGGGAGAAGCGGTGGATCGAGTGCGGCGCCGCAAACACAAGGACCTAAACGCGGAGGGGGGATGAGCGGTTGAAGGGAACCAAATACGACTGGCTGCGAGATCCTGCGAGGATGGATCAGGAGCAGCGGCGAGAATTTGCGAAGTTGAAGCAAAGCGATTTGAAGACGGCGCGGGCTTGGGCGCTGAAGGAAACCGCCATGGCGCTGTACAACTACGTGTATGAGAAGCGGGCTCGCAAACATTTTCAGTGGTGGTATCAGTGGGCGGTGCGTAGCCGACTGCAGCCCATGAAGGACGTGGCCGCCATGTTGAAGCGCCGCTTCGAGAACATCATTACCTACTTGCGGCATCAGATCACGAATGCTGCCAGCGAATCCATCAACGCCAAAATCCAGTGGGTAAAATACACAGCGCGAGGATTCCGCAATAAACAGAACTTCATTAATGCGATTTACTTCCACTGCGGAGGTCTGGAATTGGCACCTTCACCCACTAAGTAGCCAGAAGCGCCTTAATTTGAGGAACTGTCGGACTGGACCAGCGGCGGAAGCTTGTGCGTGGTGCGGAAGGCCATTCCGATCTCGCGCATGCGGTCCGCCAGGTCCCGCCAGCGATCGTATTCAGCGTCGTACCGGTTCAAGATGTTATTCAGATAATAGGGCCGGTTTTCCCCCTGCCAGAGCTTTTCATACTCCGCGCGAAGCAGAGACGTCCGATGCATCATGTCCTGCATGGGCTGGCTGATCTGGCGTAAGCTGCGAAACCCCTGGGTTCGATCTCCAGTATTCGCCTGGGCCTCTGCATAGCGGTCGGTGATTTCCTTTGAGTAGATTGCCTTCTGTCCCAGGAAATCGAACCTCCGCGCGGAGAATTCCACATAGTTCAGCAGGTCGGAATTGCGGCGCGCTTCCGCGCGATGCTCGCGGACGCTCGAGATCACGTTTTCCGCCAGCATGCGGATCTGATGGGCAGTCGGTTGCCACCCGGCATAGAATTTCTGGCCCTGCGGGCTCATCGCATCGATCCATGTCAGGCTGTCGTTGCCATCCCGGTGGATAGCGCTCTGCAGCGCCTCATGGATCTGCGTCAGCGTGTTGACTTCGTTTGAAAAGTCGTGGCCGTCGGCCCGATAGAAAGCCCAGTCCCAGGCGTTTGAGAACTGCTGGTCGTCCACGGTGGTCTGCCAGCTCTGAGCGGCGCCGTAGGCAAGGCCATACCAGGTGAAGTTCACCATGCCCTCTCCGTCATCCATCCACGTGGTATTGAGGACCCCTGTGGCGCCCAGATTTTTTCCGTCCGTTACAAATTGCCGGATGTTGGGCAAAGCCTCGGCATAATCCGGGAAGATTCGGCTCCAGTTGCTCACGCCCGGCGCGACCCATGTTTCAAGGCCGACATCGCGAAAGGGCTTGATCTGGTTTGCATAGGACTTGCGGGGTGAATAATCCCAGGGCACGGCGATCATGTCTTTGGGCAGATCTTTCAAGTCCTCCGGATGGCGGACGCCCATATCGCCCCAGAAAAGAACTTTGCGGTGATAGGGTTTGAGCACGTCATCAATCTTGCGCAGATAATCCACGTACACCTTCGAGTAACCTTCTTTGTCCACAAGGTCCTTGGTGCGCCCCTGGCCGAGTTCGTAAGTCTCATCGGCTCCAATGTGGAAAAAAGGCCCCGGGAAATACTGGTTGAGGTCGGCAAACATCTTGCCAATGAACTGGTAAGACTCCGGGACTATCGGTGACAACACCGTGCCGTAGGGAAGCTCGGCCATGTTCTGGAACTCTTCGTTTTCCAGCAGCAGATGCAGATGCCCGAATGATTCCTGTTCAGGCAGAACGATCATGTGGCGTTGCTTTGCATAGGCGACCAATTCGGTTGCCTCCTGCGGCGTGAGCGCCCCGCCCGGTTCTCCGGCCAGCGGCAGACTTGGGTAGTCAAACATATTTTCCAGGTAAGGCGAGTAGAGGTTGATCTTGTACTGAGCGAGAAGATCAATTTCACGTTTCATGGAAGTGAGAGTTGGGAACGGACCGCGGCTGATGTCGATGCTCACTCCCCGCCAGCGCATGGCAGGCCAGTCGCTGATCGTTATGGCGGGGCATTGCGCGGAGCCGGCGCCCTCACCCGGATGGAACAACTGGCGCAACGTCTGGACGCCGTAAAACACGCCGGCTGCGCTCTTGGCCACAACGTCGGCCTCGCGGTCCGTCACCGAGATCACGTAGCCTTCCTCATCGGCCTGCGAAGGAAACTTTACTCCCGCGCGTTCAAGGATGCGGGCCCCTTCGCGGGATTCGGTGCGCGCCAGAACGATGCGCGGCGACCCCGAGGCGCGGTCCGAGACGGTGGCTTCGACACCGTCAATGGACTTCAAATCGTCCGCGAGCAGCGTGGCGGCAAAGCGGTCGTCAGCATCGTTGCTGCTGGCATCGATAACCACGCTATTCGTGATAGTAAATTCTCCGGTATTCGCGGAGACTTGCTGCGGGTAAGGAGAAAGCGGCAGTTCGGCCGCGACAAGCGGCCAGCAGCCAAAGCACAGCGCAAGTAAGACGATAAAGCGGCGGATGATCAAGGTAGTCCCCTCCGATGGATTTATCCCGGCTTCCAAAATTCTTTCCGGCAAGACCGACAAACATACACCCAGCCGCTACCCGAATGCAAATGGGAGCCTTCGGTGTCCAGAGGTGCCGCGGCCCATAACGTTCCTGTAGCAATCCGGCCTCGATTGCGCGGCCTCGATGCAGCGGATCATCGTGACCCTGCAAATTCTACCCGCTGTGCCAGAAGTACACACAATTTTTAAAACCTTCGCTTTTGCGGTTTAACGCTGAAATCAATGTATTTATTATCAACAAGTTACAAAATTTAGAATTTCTGGAAGGAAAATCCCATGCGTCCCATTTTGGCCACTCCGGTCGGTTGATAGCCTATCAAAGGAGGCCATCAAGAGCCGCGAAGAGCTTTGAATCCCACCGGCGATTTCGACGTCTGGAATCTCCGGGCTACCGGGTTCTCGAGCGCTCGACGGCGAGCGGCGACGGACAACGAGGATGGCGCCGTGCGCATCATTCTGATCCCGCAAGGTGGAGAATAATCTGCTGTGTTCTTTTTGGCGCAGCGCTGCTGCATACCTCGCGCTACCTGAGTTTCTTGCGATATGCCGGTCCGATCATTGTCGTTCAACTCATGGCTTTCTCGGTGCTTTTGCGCCGTGAAGGGCTTCAACACAGATGACACCGAGGCTCTCCTTGCATGCGCTCTGGGTTCGAGCGTTTAACCACAGAGGCCACAGAGAAGAAACCGGCTCAGCTTCGCCGATGGCAGATATTAAAAGTCAACGTTGCGCCACCCGCCCCGCGGCCAAAGAGCCGCAGAATCTGAAGCCCACAGACGCTGCGAGAGTCCAGTAAATTTTTCGTTGGGGTCCCAATGTAGCAGAGCACTCGTGACGGTGCTGGATGCGGTAAACCGTTTCCTCGGACAAAGCCCTAGTACGTTCGCCTGCCGCCCCCTTGTATGGAGCCCGGTTCATCGCTCGCCAAGACATAAACATTTCACAATCTGTGCACATCTCCATGACATTTTTTTTCTTGCGAAGATGAAAGACTTATGGAGGAGGTTTTATGCGAAACACTCTGAATGCAAGAAGGACATCAATAAGCCGGCGCTCGTTCTTTAGGAAAGGACTGGCGGTCGCCGGTATGGCAACCACAGCAAGCCTTCTGCCCCGAAGCTCATCGTTCGCGCAAGGGGGCCCGGAAGAAAAAAGCGGTCAACTCACTCCAGGAGATGCTTCAATCTTGAGATTCCTGGCTGCGGCCGAGATTCTCGAGACAGACTTTTGGGTTCAATATAACGAACTCGGAGGCATCCAGGACAACGAGGTCCCCGGGGGGAGCGGGAACCAAGCCTATACCTCTGCATTAACCGTGCTGGACACGGACATGGCGCAATACATTCACGATAACACCGAAGACGAGTTCACTCATCAAAACTTCCTCAACGCTTACTTAGTATCCAAGGGTGCGGATCCCGTGAATCTCGATCGTTTCAAGACTTTGCAGGGCAGCTTAGCGACGGGATCCAGCAAAACGTTGCGCATAACCAACCTGACTCAACTCACTGTTGACACCAGTTGGTGGACCCGGTACCGCAGCCGCACCAAGAATCCCGATTTCGGTGACACATTCCCGCAAGCGATTCCAACCCTGGCGGTGGGGACGCATACGGCCATTCCGAGGACGGATGATGATACGGCTGATGCCAACTTCCTTCAGGCCATCGCCAACACCGCGGCCTTCCACTTCCCGACTATTGAACAAGGCGGCACCAGCCTCTACCCTTCGCTGGCCCAGCGTGTAACAGACCCGGAGGTTTTGCGGATTGTGCTCAGCATCGGCCCCACCGAAACAGCGCATTTTCAGACCTGGCACGATAAAGCTGGCAATGCGCCTCAGGTCACGGCAGTGGATCCAGTGACCCATGTGTCCGTCACCTTTCCAGACCTGAATTCTCCGCCATTCGGCGGCGAAGATTTCCAAACCAATCTCATCATGCCTGAGCCATGCCCCTTCATCAGCCGGTCTCTTCCCGTCTGTTCGATCATTCGCCCCACGGAGACGGCAGGAGTGGCGATGGGGGTGGCGAGGTTCTTGACCGATATGGGGCTTTTCCGCGGCCAGTCCCAGGAGTTTTTCGCTACTCTGTCCGACTTGGCAGAGGACGCGGATAAAGCCGGAAGACGAGGAAATCAGTAATAGTCAATCTGTCCAAGAATCGGCTTGGCTAAATAAATGGTCAAGACGGGTCGCGCATACGTTCCGCGGTCTGGAATCTATGCGATCACAGGACTGACGGGTCGCGCATGCGTCGCTGCTTTTGCAACGTATGCGGACGCCCAATTTCCACGCCACCGGTAGCGCAGAGTATTGCCTGTTTGAAATTTTGCGGCTTTTTGCTGGGTACCCAATCAAGAGCCGCAGAGTCTCGACAGCACAGCCTCTGCGCTTGTATCTTGATGCCGGGCTGGTAAAAATCTCTGAGGCCAAGGGCTTGTTCTGGCGGGAAGGCCGATCTGCGCTGAGGCCCGGCGATGTGCCGCGAGCCTGTTGGGTAGATAGGCCCCCCGCCCTCTTCTCCCA
>DASTAW010000060.1 GCA_035712365.1 Terriglobia bacterium | reverse complement strand
GGTATCCAGAAAGAGACGGAAGCTTACCGGCACCCGCAGTGCTCCGCCTGCTTCATCAACTCGGTTCAGGATAATCTCGACAGCATTCTGCGGCTCGCACGAACCGAAGGCATGCTTTTCAAATGGGGATCGGGAACAGGGACGAATCTGTCGCCACTGCGCTCGTCGGTAGAAACGCTTTCGGGCGGCGGCATCGCATCCGGTCCGCTATCGTTTATGAAAGGCTACGACGCCTTCGCCGGTGTCATCAAGTCCGGCGGAAAGACACGGCGCGCAGCCAAGATGGTGATCCTCAATATCGACCACCCGGACATCGTCGATTTCATCGAGTGCAAGGCGAAGGAAGAGCGCAAGGCATGGGCACTGGTGGATGCGGGATACGATCCGGCGCTTGACGGCGAGGCCTACAGCTCCATCTTTTTCCAGAACGCCAACAACAGTGTTCGCGTTACGGATGACTTTATGGAGGCGGTGGTCGAAGACAAGGATTGGGTGACCCGCCGCGTTACTACTCGCGAACCCATCGCTTCCTATCGCGCGCGCGATCTGATGCACAAGCTTGCGGAATCCGCCTGGCAGTGTGGCGACCCGGGCATGCAGTTTGACACCACGGTGAACAGGTGGCATACGTCAAAGACCACCGGGCGCATCAACGCCTCCAATCCCTGCAGCGAGTATATGTTCCTGGACGATTCTGCCTGCAACCTGGCCTCTCTGAACCTGATGAAATTTGTGACACCGGACCTGAAGTTCGACGGGAAAGCTTTCCAGCATGCAGTGGATGTGATGATCACGGCGCAAGAAATCCTGGTGGACAATGCCAGCTATCCCACTCAAAGAATCGCTGAAAACTCGCACAACTTCCGGCCGCTGGGTCTCGGTTATGCCAATCTGGGCGCGTTGCTGATGGCCAACGGTCTGCCCTACGACTCCGACGGAGGGCGCGACTTTGCCGCGGCGATCACGGCCCTGATGCACGGCCAGGCCTACCTGACGTCTTCGCGCATCGCGGCGGAAACCGGGGTGTGCCAGGGGTATGAGGACAACCGGGATTCCTTCCTGGAAGTGATCTCCACGCACCGGAATGCCCTGCAGAACATCAATTCGCGCAACGTTCCGGAGCGCCTTATGGAAGCCTGCCGCGAAGTGTGGGATGAATGCATGGCCAGCGGCGTGAGGCATGGTTATCGCAATGCGCAGGTTACGGTGCTCGCCCCGACGGGAACGATCGGCTTCATGATGGATTGTGACACCACCGGCGTCGAGCCGGACCTGGCGCTGGTGAAATACAAGAAGCTGGTCGGCGGCGGCCTCATCAAGATCGTCAACAACATTGTGCCCATGGCCCTGCTCAAGCTTGGCTATACGGAACAGCAGGCGTCGGAAATTGTGAATTACATTGACCAGAACGGCACCATCGAGGGTGCGCCGCACCTGAAGGGTGAACACCTGGCGGTGTTTGACTGTTCGTTGAAACCGGCGAAGGGCAAGCGCTCCATCCATTATATGGGGCACATCCGCATGATGGCGGCGGTGCAGCCCTTCATCTCCGGCGCCATCTCCAAAACCGTGAACCTGCCCGAGGAGTCCACCGTCGAGGACATCGAGAAGGCTTACATCGAGGCCTGGCGACTGGGGCTCAAGGCCATCGCCGTCTACCGGAACGGTTCCAAGCGCAGCCAGCCTTTGAACACCTCCGACGCGAAGCGGGAAAAGGTCCAGCCATCCGCCGGAGAGGCAGAAGAGGTCCAGGCTGTCGCTCCCGAGGGCAAGCCGTTCCGGCACAAACTTTCGGATGAGCGCCGCGCCATCACGCACAAGTTCTCAGTGGGCGGGCACGAAGGTTACCTGACCGTTGGACTCTATGAGAACGGTCAGCCGGGCGAAATTTTCATCACCATGGCCAAGGAGGGGTCTACCGTTTCAGGGCTGATGGACTCCTTCGCCACTGCGGTTTCACTGGCCCTCCAGTACGGCGTGCCGCTAAAGGTCCTGTGTGACAAGTTCAGCCACACGCGGTTTGAGCCGAGCGGCTGGACCCCGCATCCGGAAATCCGTTATGCCAAGTCTGTGATGGATTACATATTCCGGTGGCTTGCCTGGAAGTTCCTGCCCAGGGACGCGCAGCCTCGGGAAAACACCAGTATCGAGACGATAAACGGCAAAGACACCACCAAAGCCGCCGATCTGGCTCAAAAGTTTTCTCGTGCTGTGGCAGGAACTTCCCCGGCCGCCGGCGCCGGCCAGGCTGGACTGGCCGGCGTGGAATCCACGGTTGATGATGCGCCTTCCTGTGCGGATTGCGGCGCCATCATGGTGCGCAACGGCGCCTGCTACCGTTGCATGAACTGCGGCTCGACCAGCGGTTGTTCGTAACCGTTTTGGTGGCAAGCCAGTCTGACCGCCCTGTTTGGCGGTTGCTGGCTCGCGTTGAAATCCAGTCCAGCCGGTTTTCCAGCAAATGCGGTTTGACTGCCTTAACCTATAGAAATGCATTGATGCTGAGTAAAGGTAATTCATTGTTGACAAAGGAGGTTCGGTCGTATATAGATAAAGGTGCTGCGCGTCGGGGTCCCTTCGGGGCGCGGGAAGCGGAGTCAGCGGAAGCTCAAATGCGACAGTGGAAAAGACCGGCGCGGGCGACAGACCGTTCCATGGCTATTTCTTGAGGCAGTGGGTGGCACGGTCTGGTTGCCCTGAGGCAGCACATGCGCGCGATTGGGTGTGGGGCGTTTTGTCCTAAACTCCTACGGAGGGAGTATGCCGCTCATGTCCGGTGGGTCCTCAAAGAGGCTGTCGCTTCAGGCCAAGGAGATTTTGGATGCGGCCAAAGGCCGCGGCGAAGTCTACCTGCTGCGAAGCTCAACAACTAAGAACTGGGTTGCTTCCGGCCCTCACCACTTCCTTGATCACAGGAACCCCAAGGTCACAGCTGCTTATCTGAAAGGTTTCCACGAACTGCAATCCAAAGGTCTCCTGGTGCATGATTCGGGAAACCATTACAAGCTGGCCGTCGAAGTGTCCGAAGTGGGAGAGTGGCTGAAGAATTAAGAAACGGGGTGCTTCCGTTTCTCCGCAATTTCCCTGGCACTGCGCAAGATGGCGTGGTAGGCCGAAAGTCAATCCTGGAGTTGTGGAGCACAGGCAACCTTTGAAAAGTTTTTCGATTCGAACCCAAGTGAGTTGATGACGGGCTGCTTCGGGAGCGAGGCAGCCCGTTTCTATTTTGGGAGGACCCATGGACGTCAGCGAGGCATTGAGGGCGATCTGCAGCACGGGAGAAGGATATTGCTGGTATTGTGACTGCAAACTTCCCGAAGAGGAAAAGGCCATCAGTACGGGCTGGGACGTCAAGCGAATCGAGGGCGAGCGCGTCGCCAGCATCATTCTCGTTTGTCCGTCCTGCGGAAAGCTTAGATCTGAACTGGGTGAAGAGGGGTTGTTGCGGGACTTGGCTCTCCGTATGGAGCGATTGTCCTGTTAGCGTTTGAACACCTAAGGAATTTTCGGTAGCAAAGGCGGGTTTATTCCGAATTCAAATTGACAGCCGTCGTGCGGCCCGCTGTGCATTGCAGGGGAGAAACCTCCCCGTAGGAGGCTATACCGCACAGCCTCCACTGCAATGGCCATGTTCCTCCTCTGGGCACTCTGCGGCCGGCGGGCGCGCCTCCGGTGTTGGATAGGTAACTTATGCCAGGCAAGAGAATCAAGGACTATTTCATCCGGCAGGCACGAATGCTAGTGGAGAATTCCGCCCGAGATACCCAGGGTTTCGCCGCTTATTTTTCAGACCGCGAACCGAGGGACGAGGAAATTCTGGGGCTGATTGCGGTCACCGTCCTCCTGAGCGGCAAGTATCACCTTGCAGACCACTATCCCACTCCCGCTGAGGCCCTGGCGGCGCTTTCTTCCGCCGATCGAAGGGAAATCTGCAGGGAATTCCGCCTTCAACTGAAAGCAACCCAACGCCAGGGCCTGCTGGTCTAATCTACCAGCGTGGGTGGGAGCTGGGAGCTCTGTGCCGCCGGTGTGGCCCTTTTGCGTCAGGGACTCGACATCGCGTTTCCGTGCCAAGCCTGCGGCAGAATCCGGGAGCCTCTGTCGGTGCTGGTCCGCGCAGACAGGCTAATGGGTCAACCCCAGCAGTGACCCGGTATGCCTGGCGATCATCAGTTCTTCATTCGTGGGAATTACCCAGACGGAGACTCTGCTTCGGGGAGTGGAAATCCGAGCGCCCCTGTTTGCGTTCGCCTGCTCGTCCAGTTCCAAGCCGAGCCATGATGAAGCTTCGCAAATCCTTCGCCTGATTTCAGGGGAGTTCTCGCCGATGCCGGCGGTGAAGACCAGCCCCTCGACGCCACCCAGGACGGCAGCCATGGCGCCGATTTCCTTCGCCGCGCGGTATACAAAATAGGCAACCGCCAGTTGGGCTGCCGGCTCACTTGCAGCCAGCAGATCACGCATGTCGCTGCTGACGCCTGATATCCCCAGCAGGCCGGATTTCTCGTAAAGAATCGTCTCAACTTCTTTGGCAGAGAGCCCCAGAGCCTGAAACAAATACAGCACCGCCCCTGGATCCAGCGAACCTGGCCTCGTTCCCATGCAAAGTCCATCGAGCGCCGTGAATCCGAAGGTGTTGTCGATACTCTTGCCATCTCGCAGAGCACACAGGCTCGCGCCGTTCCCCAGATGTGCCACGATCACGCGACCGCTGGCAATCTGCGGGGCCACCTCGGGCAAAACGGAAGCAATGTATTCGTATGACAAGCCATGGAAGCCATATCGCTGCAGCCCTGACTGGCAGATTTCTCTGGGCAACGGAACCAGTTCCGCGACCTGCGGCCTGCCCAGATGAAAGCTTGTGTCGAAGCAGGCGACCTGCGGAACGCCGGGCAATCGCGCAGAGACTGCTTCGATGGCTGCGAGGTTGTGCGGCTGGTGCAAAGGGGCAAGCGGTACGAACTGATAGAGCTCCTTTAGGATCTGGGGCGATACCACTACGGGTTGCGCAAAGCGTGTGCCGCCATGAACAACGCGGTGGCCCACACCGAGGACACTAGTGCCGGCCCATTTGGACTGGACCAGGCCAACCAGAGAACCAATGGCGGCCTGTCCGTCCCGGACCGTGTCCTCCAGATAGATGTCGGCGAGGACTTCGCCGTGGCCGTCCTTCGCCGAGAGATGGGGTGACGTCCCAATGTCCTCGATTTCGCCGCGCGCGAGGATCTCCCATTGTTTCTTGTCCTTCAACAGGAAAACGCAAAACTTCAGGCTCGACGAGCCTACGTTCAGAACAAGCGCATTACCGTCCATATGAATTCATTAATCGACTTTCCACGGCCTGATGCTCTTCTGCATCCAGATAGGGATCCTCCTGGATGGCTTGCCGAACTGATTCACTGCGTTGCATAGCCCCCTTAAAGTTAGAACAACTCTTAGACGGTGCCTTCCGTATAGCCAACAACTCAAGACTTTGCCTTCAGCGCGCAATTTGATTTCGCGGCTTGGACTATTTCTGTCCTCGCATCAACGGAGTGAAAGTAACGCCGACCAGTAATCCTTCCGGTGAGATAAAACGACTGACGATTTGGCCCCATGGCTCTTTCTTGTTCCTGATGAGCATTCGATACCCTTGGGATTGAAGCTCCGTTGTTGCTTTGTCGACGCTCTCAACGTCAAACTCAAGCCACGCTTGTGGCGCAGGAATATCGCTAGGCCAGGCATCTTTGCCAAAACATGATTGCGCTGCCTGAGAAAGCGGCCACAGGGCAAAAGTTTTTGCTCCCTTAATAGCTTCGGTATGAAGATAGCCGTCGCTCTCCTCTTTGAAGGGAATGCCGAGGAGTTCGCTGTAGAGTTTGCGACTTGTGGCTGTCTCGCGCACGATTGGACCGAACCCAGCGATGAATAAAACCTTTATATTTTGAGGACCCTGCACGGCTTCTCCTCCTTCTGAAATGAAAGCGGCAATGCTCGCCGCCTTTATCTATGCGAAGAGATCTCTTCGAGTCTTGGACTATATCGTGTGAGAGTTCCCGCATGCAACCCGGTTTCTTTGTAGAAACCGATTCCACCCTTTTGCCGTTTTAGCTTGTATTCGAACTTCCGAGCCTCAGTGCAGTTTGGAAATTCCCGGCTGTACACCAGCGTCCAGGGGCGGTAACGAGACGTCCAGCGGGACAGTCCGTTATTGTGTTGTTCCAGTCGATGAGTGACGGATTCCGAAATACCAATGTAAAATCGCCGTCAGGCGGAACTCCAGAGAACGTAAACGCTGTAAGGCTTACTACTGACGCGGGACATTGGAATAGGTTTGGTTGCGGGGGCTGGATTTGAACCAGCGACCTTTGGGTTATGCGATCTGACTCAGCTTTCGCTGAGAGTCGGACTGTACCTTCATCCCGCGAAGCGGGATGCTCGCCGTCCAGTCTCTACGCCTTCCCCGGATTCCTGGGGCTTGGTTCGGTATTGCCGTATCCCGCATAGCAGGACTTAGGTTTCACCGACTTTGACGAGTGATCTTCCCGCACATTACTGTGCGGACGCCCAATTTGCCAGGCGCGATTTGAACCACGATCCCGCCCGGCGGGAGTTTGAGCCCAACGAGCTACCAGACTGCTCCACCCCGCACAAATATGATACCCGAGCGCGCGCCGAACTGACAACCACTTTCTGTAGTGCTTGCCAAAATTTGTTATCTAGAGTATTTATAAATCGGTTGCATAAAATTGCATGGACAAGCTCTACCGCCGTACTCAAATCATGGACTTGCTGAGAAGGGGGCACGTTGCAACCCAGGCGGAGTTGTGTGAAAAGCTTTCCCGCCGAGGCATCGAGGTGACGCAGGCCACTGTTTCGCGCGATATCGAGGAATTGGGTCTGGTCAAAACCCGCAACGGCTATCGTATGCCGGGACCTCCTGCGTCGCCCAAGCTTTCCCAGCCGGCATTGCCGGTCATCCTGAAGGAATTTTTGTGGGAAGTGCGCAAAGCCGGCAATCTGGTGGTGATCAAGACCCATCCGGGGAACGCCCACTCGGTGGCCGCGGCCCTCGACGCCGAACAGTGGCCTGAAGTTGTGGGGACCGTGGCCGGAGACGATACGATTTTTATTGCGACGGGCAGCACGCAGCATGCCGTGCATATCCGAAAAAAAATCCTCGAACTTCTTGGCCCATGAAGGGCGGCAGCGGTTCCCGCCGGATTTGCGCCTCCGAACAGGAAAAATACAATAGAGAAAGGAAATCATAAGAGTGTCTGGAAATTCATCGAGAAAAGTTAAAAAGGTTGTCCTCGCGTATTCCGGAGGATTGGATACATCCATCATCATTCCATGGCTTCGCGAGAATTACGGCTGCGAAGTCATCGCCATGGTTGGCGACGTAGGGCAGGGTGACGACTACAAGGCATTGCGCGCGAAGGCGCTGAAGAGCGGAGCCTCGCAGGTGTTTGTGGAAGATCTGCGGGAGGAATTCATTACCGGCTACTTGTGGAAAGCGCTCCAGGCCGGCGCCATTTATGAAGGCAAGTATCTGCTGGGGACCTCGCTGGCACGCCCGATCCTGGCCAAGCGGCAGGTGGAAATCGCGCTTCAAACGGGCGCAGACGCCCTGGCGCACGGCTGCACTGGCAAGGGGAACGACCAGGTTCGGTTTGAGCTGACTTTCAAGGCGCTCGCTCCCAACCTGCGCGTGATCGCTCCCTGGCGCGAGTGGTCGATTGTTTCGCGTGAAGACGCGCTCGAGTATGCGCGCAAGCACAAGGTTCCCGTGCCCGTCACCAAAAAGGACCTTTACAGCCGTGATGAAAATCTCTGGCATCTGAGCCACGAAGGCGGTCCACTCGAGACCGTGCTGGGCGAGCCTCCGGAGGACGCCTGGAAGCTGACCGTCAGCCCGCTGCGGGCTCCTGACCGTGAGACTAAACTGACGATTGGCTTCAAGGCGGGGGCGCCCGTGTCAGTGGACGGCGAGAAGCTGAGGCCGATCGACCTGATGAAAAAGCTGAACAGGGTTGCTGGAATGAACGGTGTCGGCCGCACGGACCTTGTGGAGAACCGCCTTGTGGGTATGAAGTCCCACGGTGCTTATGAGACGCCTGCCGGAGAAGTTCTCCATGCAGCGCACCACGAGCTTGACGCTCTGTGCCTCGATCGCGAGACTTTCCACTACAAGCAGCATGTGGCACTCCGCTATGCTGAGCTTGTTTATTACGGACAGTGGTTCACTCCGCTCCGCGAAGCCCTGCAAAACTTTGTGGACACGACTCAGAAAAACGTCACGGGTGAAGTCACCCTGGGACTTTACAAGGGGAACGTGCGCGTTCTGGACCGCCGTTCGCCTTACTCCCTTTATAACCCGAGTGTTGCCGCCTTCACGATGGGCGCGGATTACAACCAGAAGGATGCCGAGGGCTTCATCAACATCCTGGGCCTTCCCACCAGGCTGGCCGCACTGGCGTTGCGGGATCGAAAGCAGAGCGGTTCGAAAAGTCCCTCCGGGAGAAAGAAATGAAGCTCTGGGGCGGGCGGTTTGAAGGCCGGCGCGATCCGAAGTTTGAGAAATTTTCGGAGTCGTTCTCGGTTGATCGGCGACTGATTGCCTACGACCTACGAGTCAACAACGCGTACGTCCGGGAACTTGGGCGCGTGCGAGTGCTGACCCGGAACGAGGTGTCAGCTTTGACGCGCGGACTGGATGCGATTGCCCGCTACGTCAAGCAGAATCCCCGCTGGGCCGCTAAGCAGGAGAGCGAAGACGTCCATAGCTGGGTCGAGGCCCGGCTCGAAAAAGAAATCGGGCCTGTGGCCGGAAAACTTCGGACGGGACGCAGCCGCAATGATCTTGTCGCCACAGAGACGCGGCTGTATGCGAAGGATGCCATTCACGAACTCCAGAAGAACGCGGCAGGCGTCCTGGAATCGCTGCTTCAGCAGGCGCGGGCAAACAAGTCGGCGATCCTGCCTGGGTATACACACCTGCAGCCTGCTCAACCGGTCCTGTTTGCGCATTATCTGCTCGCTTACTTCGAAATGTTGATGCGCGATATCGAGCGCCTGCACGAATGCTTTCGTCGCCTTGACGAACTTCCCATGGGCGCGGGTGCGCTGGCCGGCTCCGCTTTTCCCATTGACCGCGCACGGCTGGCGCGCGAACTGGGATTTGCCCGCGTCGCACAGAACAGCCTGGACGTAACTTCCGACCGCGACTTTGTCTGTGATCTGCTGTTTGCGTGCTCGATGATTCTGATTCACCTCAGCAGGCTATCGGAGGATTTCATCCTCTACTCGACTCCGGCCATGGGCTTCGTCGAGCTGCATGACGCCTATGCTACTGGCAGCAGCCTGATGCCCCAGAAGAAGAACGCCGACACGCTGGAACTGATTCGGGGCAAAGCCGCGCGGGTTCTGGGCGGACTCACGTCTATGCTCTCATTGCTGAAGGGCCTTCCCCTGGCATACGATCGCGACCTTCAGGAAGATAAGGAAGTGCTGTTTGACGCGGTTGACACCACCTCTGATTGCCTGGTCCTGGCCGGGCGCGTCGTCGCAACGTTGAGCGTCCGTGCTGACAGGATGCTCGAGGCCACTGCGCTGGGTTTCCTGACTGCCACGGAAATAGCGGACGCCCTGGTTCATCGGGGTATCGCTTTCGCCCTGGCGCATGAACAGGTCGGAAAGCTCGTCAGATACTGCGTGGATGAAAACAAAATCTTTGCCGACCTCACACTGGAGGAAGGGCGACGCGTTGTTCCCTCGTGGGACAAAGCGTTGGCCAAGACGGCGGTATCAGCCGAATTGTCGGTTCGCAGAAAGAAGACGATTGGGGGAACGGCGCCCAGCCAGGTTGCAAGGCAGATGGCCAACGCAAATCGCTCGCTCAACCGGCTTAGGAAGCACCTTCCAAACGGGCGACCCAGCCGAGGCGCATAAAATCTTCTCTAGGAAGCCTCGGCCTGCAAGTGAGGCGCCTGCCGGTCTGTTCCAAATGGGAGTGTGAATCACGGAGCTATTCAAAGACGCGCCGAATTCTTGCTCCGAGGCGGACTAGCTTTTCCTCGATCCTCTCATACCCTCGATCGATGTGATAGACGCGATCGATCAAGGTTTCACCCTGCGCTGCCAGCCCTGCCAGCACCAGAGAGGCGCTGGCGCGAAGATCGGAAGCCTGCACTTTGGCCCCGCTCAGGGGCGTTTTGCCTCGAACCACGGCTCGCCGGCCATTTACCGCGATGTCGGCGCCCATCCGTAACAGTTCCTGGGCATGGAGATAGCGGTTTTCGAAGATCGTTTCGGTAATAAGGGAAGATCCCTCGGCCTGGGTCATCAGGGCCATATATTGGGCCTGCATATCTGTGGCGAACCCGGGGTATTCCTTCGTGGTCACGTCAATGGCTTGAATTACCTGGCCTGCCGAAACTTCCAGTTTTCCCGGGCCGGGTTCACGAATCTGAGCTCCCGCTTCAGAGAGTTTATTGATGACGGCGGTGAGGTGGGAGGGATTGACACGGTCGAGCACCAGATGGCCACCCGTGATCGCGGCCGCCGCCAGAAAAGTTCCGGCCTCAATCCGGTCGGGGATGATCTCGTGTTCGGCGCCGTGCATCCGGTCCACTCCCCGAATACGAATTTCGTCCGTTCCCGAACCTTCGATCCTGGCGCCCATCTTGATCAATAAATCGGCAAGGTTAACCACCTCCGGTTCCCGTGCCGCGTTTTCAAGCACCGTTTCACCCTCTCCGAGTGCGGCGGCCATCATCAAGTTTTCGGTTCCGGTTACCGAGACCACATCAAAAGTGAAAACAGACCCACGCAGGCGGTCAGAACGGGCTTCGATGTAACCGTGCTCAATCCGGATCGATGCGCCCAGCTTCTCCAGGCCCCTGATGTGAAGATTGACGGGGCGCGCTCCGATGGCGCAGCCACCCGGCAGAGAAACGCGCGCCTGCCCAAAGCGGGCCACCAGAGGTCCCAGAACAAGAATCGAAGCCCGCATTTGTTTGACGAGCTCGTAAGGCGCCATTGGGTTGAGCAAACGGCGTGTCTCAATTTCGATACGATTGCCGTGTTCCTCATGAGTGACAGAGGAATCAACGCCCAGCTCGTCCATCAGGCTGCGCATTGTGCCGATATCACGAACTCGCGGCACATTGCGGAGGACAATCCGGTCCTCGGTCAGCAGAGCTGCCGCCATGGCGGGAAGGGCGGCGTTTTTTGCACCACTGATGGTTACCTCGCCTTCGAGTGGACGACCTCCCGTAATCAGGAACTTATCCATATTGGTTTCCAGGCCCAGGTGGCTGATCTAGAGCACGGGCCGGCCCCGGACGTACGTTTGCGTGACGTAAAACTGCTGGTCAAGGACTGCCAGATCGGCGTCGGCCCTGGGAGCAATCACGCCTTTCTGATTTTCGAGTCCCAGAATGCCGGCTGGATTACTGGTCACGCAGGGCAGGCATCGCTGGTAGCTGAGCCCCGTATAGGCCGAGAGATTGCGCAAAGCGGCGTCGAGCATAATGGTGCCGCCTGCCAGGTTCCCCTCGACCGTCCGGCACACGCCGCCCGCCACGTGTACCGTAAAGTTTCCCAGGCGGTAGTTGCCGTCGGGCATGCCGGCGCCGCTCAGGCTGTCGCTCACCAGGATCAGCCGCTCAACCCCTTTCGACCTCACCAGCACGCGGATGGCTGTGGGTTCCACGTGAATGCCATCGCATATCAGTTCCGCGCTGACGCGATCGTCCGTCAGCACGGCGCCAATGATTCCTGAGTCGCGATGCGTGAAGGGACGCATGGCATTAAAAAAATGGACGGCGTGAGTGGCCCCGGCTTCGATGGCGCGCTTCGCTTCCTCATAAGTGGCATTTGAATGCCCGATGCCGACCTTCAGTCCTTTGCTGCGCGCAAATTCGAGGACTGCGAGAGCGCCTTCCAGCTCCGGCGCCAGCGTCAGAAGACGCACCGTGCCGTCGGCGGCCTCGAGAAACCTGGCCAGTAATTCGGTGGAAGGCTTCTGGATCTGCGATGCGGGGTGCGCGCCGCGGCGCTTGATGTTGAGGAACGGGCCCTCGAGATGGATGCACAGCGGCTGGGCCCCGGTTATGTTGTCCGAAACCACGTGGGAACTGTTGGAGGCCCGTATGATTTCACTCAGACCCTTGGCTGCATTCAGCGTTCTATCCAGGCTCGCCGCAACGGTGGTGGCCGCATAGGAAGTTGTTCCGTGGCGCGCCAGGTACTTTCCCACGGCCGCAACGGCTTCGGGAGTTGCTTCCATCAAGTCGTGTCCCACCGCGCCGTGAATGTGGATGTCAATGAATCCCGGAACGACCGTGCGGTCCTGATAATCGATCACCGCCGCGCCCTGCGGGACCTTCACCTGCTCGCGCGGCCCGACTTTTGCGATTCGGTGCCCTTCAACCAGGATTACGCCATTGTGGATCTCTTCTGCCGGAGTATATATGGTCCCGGCCATAATGGCTTTGACGGCCTTCATGACTTCCCCCTGGGGGATTTCTTGCTATGAGCGCGTGCCTGCTCCTCAAGATATTCTGTTCGTACCTTCCGAAGCGCCAGAGCCGTGTTGGGCTGTCGTTTGAGAATGCCGAGGGCCTGAGCCCTGGGGACGCTTTTCCAGATCATCAGCAGGGCTGCGGGAAGATTTGAACCTGAGGCCTTCATCGCCCGTGCGGCCGTTGCGTCATCGACTCCTGTGGCCTTAACCACGATCGAGCGTCCGCGCCCCCGGAGTTTTTCATTCTTCATCTCCATGTGGACCATCAGCCCTGAGAAAACGCGGCCCAGCTTCACCATTGTGGCTGTGGAAAGCATATTCAGGATGAGTTTCTGGGCCGACCCCGCCTTCAGGCGGGTCGATCCTGCAATCACCTCGGGGCCAACGTTAACCGCAATTTCAACATCGACGAACTTCCGCATGGGAGAATCAGGGTTGGCCGTTATGCCCACGGTTGCAGCGCCTTGCTGTTTCGCATACCGCAACCCCTCGAGGGTGTAAGGCGTACGTCCGCTTGCTGCGATTCCCACCAGAATATCTCGCTTGCGCAGGCTGATGCGCTTGAGGTCCCTTCGCGCGCTGGCGCGATCGTCCTCAACGCCCTCGCCAGCCTTGAACATGGCCGTTGGGCCACCTGCCAGAACGGCCACCACCTTGTCCGTGCCAAATGTCGGGCGGCACTCCGATGCATCCAGCACTCCAAGCCGGCCGCTGGTTCCAGCCCCCAGATACACCAGCCGTCCTCCAGTGGACAGCGCCTTAACCGCCAGGTCAACGGCGCGGGCGATTTGCGGCAACGCTTTGCCGACCGCCACCGCAACCTTGCGGTCTTCGCGGTTCATCAGGTCAAGAATTTCGCGTGTTGTTCTGGTGTCCAGGGAACCTGCTTCGGGATTCTCCCTTTCGGTGACACGCTCTTTTGATGGGTTCTTCATTCAGGCGATCTGCAGGGGCCTTGCATCTGAAGCTTCGGCTGCTTGGCCGCTCCGAACATCTGCCGCGGGACTTCGCTGTCCACATCGTGCCAATCCGGGGAATCGAATCTTTAATTGACACGAACCCCTGAGTTTATAGCAAAATGCTCTGCTTGATGAATAAATTGTCTGGGAGTATGGAATGCAACCAATTCGTAATTTCAAAGTCCTTCTGCTAGCTGTGGCGCTTGTTGTCCCTGCGGTTAATGCCGCACAGGTCCGCCGCCGAGTCCCTGCCAGCGGGTCGACAGCCATAGCAGCGCGTCTCGCGCAGTTGCCTGACGTAGTTGAAAAGGCCATGCACGAGGGCAAGACACCTGGGGCCGTCATTCTGGTGGGCCATAGCGGCAGCATTGTTTACCGGCGCGCGATTGGGTATCGGCGCCTGGTCCCGAGAAAGCTCCCGATGTATATGGACACCATGTTTGACATGGCCTCCTGCACCAAAATTGTGGTCACCACCACGGCCATTATGCAGTTGTTCGAGCAGGGCAAGGTCCGCCTGGACGACCCCGTTTCCGAATACTGGCCGGAGTTTGCGGCCAACGGCAAGCAGGACATCACGGTACGCGAACTTATGACGCACTATTCCGGACTGCCGCCCGATCTGGACCTGAGCTACGACTGGTCCGGCTACGACACCGCCATGCGGATGATTGTTGATACCGCGCCGATCTTGCCGCCCGGAACGCGCTTCCTGTACAGCGACATCAACTTCGAGACGCTGGGAGAGCTTGTCCATCGCATTTCCGGCGAGCCGCTCAATGTCTATTGCGAACAGCATATTTTCAAGCCCCTTGGGATGACCAGCACCATGTTCATTCCTCCCGCGACGTTGCGTTATCGCATCGCTCCCACTCAGCACGTGGACGGCGACACGGGCCCCATCCTGTGGGGTGAAGTTCACGATCCCACGGCCCGGCGGATGGGCGGAGTGGCGGGACATGCCGGGTTGTTTTCTAACGCCCGCGATCTCTCAATTTTCTGCCAGATGCTTCTGAACGGCGGAATCTACCATGGCGTGCGCATCCTGAGCCGCCTGACCGTGGAAAAGATGACAACCCCACAATCACCGGTTGACCAGATGGCGGTACGCGGGCTCGGCTGGGATATTGCTTCACCTTTTGCTTCGAATCGCGGCGAGCTTTTTCCGGTGGGATCGTTTGGCCACACCGGGTTTACAGGCCCGTCGATCTGGATTGATCCCGTTACGCAGACGTACGTGGTATTCCTTGCCAACCGCGTCCATCCGAACGGCACAGGCGACGTAGTGGCGCTCCGTTCGATGATTGACACGGCGATTGCAGCCGCGCTGGGTCCGACCTCAGACCGGCAGGTCCTGGCCTCCCGCAGGTCGCTGACAGGCTATTACGAGTTGATGCGGAGTTACAGGGTCAGCGGCTTGCGGAACGGGCGCGTGCTGACAGGGATCGATATGCTCGAGAGGGAAGACTTTGCGCCACTGAAAGGCCTGCGCGTCGGCCTGATTACCAACGAGACCGGCGTGGATTCCGAAGGACGGCGGACGATTGATCTTCTCAACCATGCGCCCGGCGTCCAGCTCAAGGCCATCTTCAGCCCGGAGCATGGCCTTTGGGGCAAGGAGGACAGCGCCGTGGCCTCCAGCAGGGAGCCGGTCACTGGGTTGCCGGTTTACAGCCTTTATGGCGAGTCGCGCCGGCCCACCGCCCAAATGCTCCAGGGGCTGGATGCCCTGGTCTTCGACATTCAGGATGTCGGCGTGCGCTTTTATACTTACATCACGACCATGGCGTATGCCATGGAAGAGGCCGCAAAATCCCACCTGGCTTTTTACGTTCTGGACCGCCCCAACCCGATTGGAGGATCGATTGTGCAGGGTCCGATCCTCGATTCGGACTTGCGATCGTTCGTCGGCTACTACCCGCTGCCTGTTCGCTACGGCATGACAATGGGGGAACTGGCCGAAATGTTCAATGCCGAAGAGCACCTGGGCGCAAATCTGCACGTCATCAAGATGCAGGGCTGGGAGCGGACCGACTGGCTTGACGAAACGGGTCTGAAGTGGATGAACCCGTCGCCCAACCTGCGCTCACTGGCCGAAACCATTCTCTATCCCGGGGTCGGGATGGTTGAGGGAGCCAACATCAGCGTCGGCCGCGGTACCGATACGCCCTTTGAACTCCTGGGAGCGCCCTGGATCGACGGAAAGTGGCTGGCGGTTTATCTGAATGCCCGCGATATTCAGGGGGTGCGGTTTCTTCCGGTGGACTTCACGCCGCAGAGCAGCAAGTTCGCAGGCCAGGTGTGCCACGGTGTTCAAATCTATCTGGTGGACCGCCAGGCGCTCGACTCCACGGAACTGGGCATTGAGCTGGCTTCCGCGCTTCACCAGCTTTTTCCAAAACAATTTGAATTGGACAAAACTCTTCCCCTGATCGGCTCACGATGGGTGGTTGACGACATCGGGAACGACTTTGATCCAACCCGGATTGAGTACCTGTGGCAAGAGCCCCTGATGACATTCCGAAAAATGCGCGCGAAGTACCTGATCTACGGAGAGGCAGGGTTGCCGCAGGAAAACCACTAAGTTGGACACTGCGCCTTATGAAGCTGTAAACGCCAGCCTCCCGGCGCGTGTTATCCATCAAGCGCATATAGGGCTAATTACCTGTAATGATAGGGTGAAAGCTGGTATTGACCCTGCGGGAAACCGTGATATGCTTCTCTCCTGCGCTTAAACCGTCCTCGCTAAAGTTCATCGACAGCCATCCAGGACGGGGGAGGGTGAAGTGAGAGAGAGGAAGTACATGGTTGCCGCCCTCGCGGCCGTAGGCCTGCTTGTTTTTGCGGCGCCATCTGCCTGGGCAAAAAAGAAACACGAATCGGTCAATCCGGACGATCCGACATACAGACTTTATCAACTGCTGAATGATTCTTCAGGAGGTAAGCTGACAGATTATTATCTGCTGGCGAACCTTTATCCCGATCCTCTGGACCCATCGAACGAACTGCAGCGGGTGATTTGCGTTGAGTATGACAAGGACCGTTATTTTGGACGCCTCCGCATCATGGTACGAAGCGTGGGCAAATTGACCCCGGAACAATTGAAAACTTACGATGCCAGGCAGATTTATGACTTTGGAGAATCGGACAACATCAAATATGAAAAGATCAATCCGGGAGAATTAGGCGAGACGGGCGATCTTTATCTGAGGGTATCAGCAGACGGGCCGCTGACGACCGTTCCCGTTACGGACGAGGCCCGGCAGGACTACGACATGCTGATCACCAAGTACATCCTTCCGGCCCTGCAGAAGAAGTAGAATTGATTTCGTATGGGCCCGGTGCGGAGTCCCGGAGCGTTCGCCTTCACCGTGCCTGCGCCCACAGATGTTGAAACTCCCCCTCGTAGCGAGTTGAGACTTCAGGATCGCGAATGAACACGGCGTTTTCAAAGTTGTAACTGGTGGCGCTTGTGGTCCAATTGTAACTCCCCGTTTCAGCAAGCTCTCCGTCGAAAACTGCGAACTTGTTGTGCATCAGCGAACGTGCTCCCCGAAATCCTCCACTCAGCCGGACGGGAACTCCTTCTGACCTAAGAAAGCCGGCCTCCGAATGGCGGTCCAGAGCCTGCCCCGCGTCGGTGACGATTCTTACCCGGACCCCGCGACGGTGCGCTGCCTCGATAGCGGCGGCAATGTCGGGTTGCGTAATGCTGTAAACGGCGATGTCCAGGCTGTGCCGCGTGTGGTTGATAGCGGCGACGATGCGGTCGGCAACACGGTCGCGGTCGGAGAAGTACGGGCCCTCGATGGCGGAGTTGCCTGAGACTGCAACCGGAGCTACTGCGGGTCCCCTGGCAGATTCCTGTTGCCCGGACCCTGAAAAATAGCCGTAGGCAATCACGGCCGCAGCGATGATGGCAAACAGGGACGAGCGGCGGAACCGAAATCTTTTCATAAAACCTTCATTACTGTGGACTCGTTCCGGCCAGACCACATTGGGGCGGAAACGGAGCATGCCCAAAGCCACTCTTGCCCGAGAGCAACTTGGCTGAGGGGGCGGTACAGATCAACGTCAAAAACCCGAGGCGCGAGGGTCCTCATGGGCCTGTGCCTGGCTGGCGCGCATTGCTGTAACCATCGACCAGATGCGCGGATCTTCCATGCCCAGACGCCACGCGGCAAACCCGCGCAGCCGGTAACGCACGATCAACCCGAGCTTCTCCTGAATGCTCCTGGCATTTTCATACCACACGCTGTTCACCGTTCCGCTGTCCCTGAATTCAAACCACGGAGAGCGGTGCCTTTCGTCCCAGCGCGGTGTGAGTGACAGGCGGCTGAGCAGGGCCTGGGTTTCGGGGAAGGGCAGGGTTCGCGCCTGAAGAGTGTGTCCGTCGTCGCTCCACTCGCGGCCGTAGAGGGCGATGCCCAGCAGGAGCTTGTCCGCAGGGACGCGGCTGCTGGCGTACTCGAGCGCGTTCCGGACCCAATTGTAACCAGCGATGGGTCCGGGCTGGCCGTGCCGGCCGGAATTGTCATAAGCCATCAAAGTCAGGAAATCCACCGCGTTGGCGAGCGCTGGATAGTCGTAAGCCGCCGCCCACTGGCCGGGAACGGAATCCATGAAGCGGGGAACGACGGCTACGCTCAACATCCGCCCTTCGTGGTGGAACTCCGCTGCAGCGTCCTGGACAAACCGGGTATACAGATTGATGTCGTCAGGATTGATATTTTCGAGGTCGAGCTGGAAGCCCAGCAAATTCTCCTTCCTGGCGATCTCCGCAAGCTGGCTGATGACGGTCCTTTGCAGCGGCCGGTTGCGCAGCACCCGCGAAGCCACACGCCGGCTGAAGTCCTGATTGTAAAGCAGGGCCATGACCGGCAACCCGGCCCGTCGGGCCGCGTCCAGCGTGGGGGGCGGAATGCTTCCCTGGACGCGTCCGTTCTGGTCCAGCCAAAAGCATTGAGGCGCCAGAATAGTCATGTCCGAAGCGTGCTGTTCGATGGAGCTGAGTCCCAACATGCCTCCGGTGGTGTAGTACATGGCAAGCGGCCTTGCAGTCATCACCCGCTGGCGGACCGCCGCCAGGGTCTGATCGGCGTTCTCCTGGGCCTTTTCAGTGGTCTCCACCGCGGACTGGCCGCTCTGGTTCGAACGAGGTGGAGCGGTCAGGAATGTTACCGGGAGCAGCATCACAATCAGGGACGCAAGCACCGGTGGTATTCGATTCACGTATCGCCTCAAACAGTTTCCTCGCCAGCAGGTTTTCCGAAGAGAGTACTAGCACCGCTCCGGCTTCGTCAAGATGCGGATTTCAGGAGCGGGGATTTGCAGGGTGCTATCGCGTCGTGCTATGTCGAGAAGTCATCATGCTGGCGATCCCTCCGCCAAAAAAGGTGACCAGAGTCCCAATAACCACGTACCACGTCCATGCGATGTTGATGATTCCAAGCGCATTTCCGATAACAACCAGGATGAGCGCAGCCAGGCCGAGTACGGCCCCCGCCAGCGTGCCCCGCGAATTCGCGCGTTTGGTCAGAACGCCCAGCAAAAAGATTCCCAGCATGGCCCCGTACGGAATGGACGCGATGGTCAGCGCCAGCACCAGAACGCCCTCGTGCAGATATTGGGAGACGATGGCAATCAGAATCAGCACGGCCCCCCATAAAAGCGTCAGCGCGCGCGAGACCCGGACATAATGCTGCTGGTCCGCTTGGGGGCGGAAGAAGGGGCGGTAAAAATCCACTACCGAGCTGGAAGCCAGCGAATTGAATGCGGCGCTCAGGTTCGCCATGGCCGCCGCGATGATGGCCGCCGTTAATAACCCTGCAAGCCCCACCGGAAGTTGAGTGACGACGAACGTTGGATAGATTTTGTCCGGACGCGTGAAAGGTTGGGCCGGCGGATGAAAATGATAGAAAGCAAACAGCACCACGCCCACCACCAGGAACAGCGCAAACTGGAAAAGAATCACCACCCCGCTGGCCAGCAGCGCCCCCTGACTCTGCCGTTTGTTCCGGGCCGCCAGCAGACGCTGCACGATCAACTGATCGGTCCCGTGGCTGGCGCTGGTGAGAAATGTGCCTCCGATCAGGCCGGACCAGAACAGATAGGGCTCGTGCCAGTTGAACTGGAAATGGAGGATGGTGAACTTGCCCCCCGAAATGGCGGCGAGATGCGCCACTTCTGCCCATCCGCCCGGAACGGCCTTGACGGCCAGCAGCAAGGCGATCACGGTCCCGGCAATGTAGATGGTAAGCTGCGTGACGTCGGTCCAGATGACGGCCGTAAGCCCGCCTTCA